>NZ_JAMPSW010000128.1:0-8414 GCF_028484855.1 Providencia sp. PROV033
AGACAACCTTCGGTGGTGTTTGCGGAGCTAAGAAAGGCGGCTTAGCGTTGCACTTCGGACTTGAATCCGCCAAGAACGTATTAATTATTGGCAGCTTTGAGCTACATCCACACGCGGTAAAGTATGAATCTGAGTACTAACTTTCCCTTTAAATTCATTAGCTTCTTTTTCTGTCAGTGGTTTTAATGATACTGTTCCATTGGTTTCAATGACCAAGAACGCATAGGATTTTCCTGGCTCTAATGGCTTATTATCGATTTCGTTTAATTTAGTATTATAGCGTTCGCTAACGTCTGTCTTATATGCAGTAAAATTGTTGTTCCCAGAGCACAATTTAATTTGTTTAGTCGCATTAGGTTCTAATGAAGTGAGATACTGTTTATTCACGAATATATTAATTGTTTTCCCTTCAACTTGATTATCTATTCTATAAAAGGAAACCAATGCTTTATTATTTTCAACTTCCTTGCTCTCTTTGAGAATATTCTTATTCTTCCAGCTCTCGTTATTATATCCGTGAAGTCCTTCATTACGCACACAGCCAGTCAATGCTGCAATGCATAATAACATTACAACGCCAGTAAACTTTTTCATATTAATCCTTTCAACGCTATGGTGTTTTATTTATGCAAAGAAAAATCCCTCTAAGCTATATTAGAGAGAATAAATAGTTTAGTAATTTGAATAAATATTAACGCTTGGAATTATTTAACTTCCAGCTTAAAAATAAATGTTTATCGTTATTTTTCGACTCAACTAATCTATTAAATGGATGATTGAAATACTTTGTTACATGATGAAAACTTCAGCATTATATCGTTGAAAGTTGACATGCGTCAATTTTCACCCCCTAAAACCTACCAATCGCAAGAAAAGATATCATTTTTAGTCGTTATTCTTCCAATTGAATATCAACTTATTGATTTTTATGGATTATAATCCATGTTAAATTTTTATTTATTTTTATAACCCATATGGTGTGTGAGAATAAAAACCATAATTAATAAAAATAAAAACAAAAATCCAATTACAAAGCAATGCAAAGAATATTATTCCAGCAAAAGACCATTTGAAAAAAATGGTCTATAGACCATGTTAATAACTATTAACATTTTGATAAAAATACGCCAATACGAGTAAAACCTTCATTATAATAAAATACCTTTACTGCGTGTAAACCATAAGGCTATAGTTCTCTAATTAAACATTATTACAATTTAATCTTCTTTCAATTAATCTCCAGATACACTTATCAATATATATCACTTATTGCTCCTCATAATTTAACTTAATACTTAGAAATGAATTTAAATTAAGAATATTCCCTTATTATTTCTAATTGAACCTAAGAATTATTCCTAGATTAGGAGAATAAATATTATTTAAAATAACTATATAGTCCTATTCCAATAATCGGAAATAACCATGATCTACTATAAGATTAATTATTATCCTACACGGGCACAAAGTCACCTTGAACCTATTGAAAGGGATTTGATGATGTAAGCATGCCATGCATGCTTCAAAACAAAAAAAGTTAAGTGATCAATGATTTTTCACGCAAAAAAAAGCCCCGAGTCATAAGACTCAGGGCTTAATAATGTGGCGGAACGGACGGGACTCGAACCCGCGACCCCCTGCGTGACAGGCAGGTATTCTAACCAACTGAACTACCGCTCCGAAGTTCCCTACTGGGAACGCCAAGCATATTACGAATACTTGCTATGACAGTCAATACTTTTTCTTGAAAAATCGTACGGTTGAGCAGTTTTTAGCCTTGCGAGATCACTAAATCACCACTCTTAATGTAGAACATCCTCATCTTGCTTAGTTTGCCGCCATAAACAAGGTTTACCCCCTTTTTTGTCGACTATATCTAAGCGAGCTTCATGCTCTGCCACTTCTTCATCAGAGGCATAAAGAACCTTTAATCCACTCACTGGTCGTTCAATACGTTGAATTGTATTAGCTTGTTCTGTATTGCTAGATTCAGACTCCATTGAAAATGCAAGGGAAGTCTGTCCCCCCGTCATCGCTAAGTAAACGTCAGAAAGAATCTCAGCATCGAGTAATGCTCCATGCAATGTTCGCTTAGAGTTATCAATTAGATATCTATCACACAGCGCATCTAAATTATTTCGCTTACCCGGAAAAATTTTGCGGGCTAGCACTAAGCTATCCGTAATCGTGCAAAATTCTGCTGTAGGCGGGATCCCTCTATTGAGTTTACGAAACTCATAATCCATAAAACCGATATCAAAGGGGGCATTATGAATAACAAGTTCTGCACCGCGAATAAATTCAATAAATTCATCCGCAATATCGGCAAACACGGGTTTGTCTTGCAAGAATTCATCACTAATACCGTGAACTTCAAAAGCTTCCGGATCAACAAGGCGATCAGGTTTAATGTACACATGGAAATTACGCCCAGTTAGTCGGCGATTAATCACCTCTACCGCACCAATTTCAATGATATTGTGCCCTTCATAATGAACACCAAGTTTATTCATACCTGTCGTTTCAGTATCGAGGACAATTTGTCGGGTTATCGCCGTGCTCATAATGTTTTTTTGTGTCAAACTAGAAGTTGATGAATAAGAAAGAGTGTAACAGAAATGACAAAGCAGGTAGAAATTTTCACTGATGGGTCTTGTTTAGGTAACCCAGGCCCCGGCGGATACGGTATTGTGCTTCGCTATCAGCAACATGAGAAAACACTCAGTGACGGTTTTTTCCTCACCACGAATAATCGAATGGAGTTACTGGCCGCAATTATTGCATTAGAGTCGCTTACTCGACCTTGCGATGTAATCCTAACGACCGATAGCCAATATGTACGCCAAGGGATCACCCAATGGATCCATAATTGGAAACGTCGCCAATGGAAAAAAGCAGATAAATCGCCGGTGGTTAACGTAGACCTATGGAAACGTCTCGATCAAGCGATTACTCGCCATACTATTGATTGGCGCTGGGTAAAAGGTCATGCCGGTCATGCAGAAAATGAGAAATGTGATGAATTAGCCCGAGCTGCCGCAAACGCTCCAACCAAAGAAGATACAGGTTACCAGCCAACTGAAGATTGATTACATTAAAATTTAACGAAACTGCTTCGATTTACTGATCTCTTTCGTTGCACCTAACGCTGTTGAAATTTTAACTTTTGGTTGCTTAAATTTCAGGGGCGTTGGTGTTAAAGGATAAGTACGCTTTCTGGCAACAATGACACTCATAACACCCAGCCCTCCACAGCGCTTGTTCACGCGTTTTTCTGATGAAAGCCAAGGGAGAGCTTGGCAATTTCGGTGATATAGCACCTCATAATTGAGTAACCCTAGCCAATCAAATACTCTAAGAGAAGGGAAGAAACGACTGCAATAAGGTTGCTGCTTACGTAAAATTGGCACCAATTTAGCCATTCCAGCTAAGCTAAATGGGTTAAATCCTGAAAGAATTAGCCAACCATCATCAATCAAAACACGGTCAACTTCCCGCAAGATCCAATGAGGATCGTGACTATATGCCAACAAATGAGGCATTAAGCAAGCATCGATGACTTTGTCTGCAAACGGTAATGCTTCAGGATTTGCTGCCACGTCAAATAAATGAGGATCTTCACCTACGGTGAATTGATGAGGGATCATACACTCTTTAGTGTGGATTTCTGTACTCAAATGCCCTAATTTAAGCAAGTGATAACCAAACATTTTTTGCCACCAAGGCGCTAACTGTGCTTCCAATGCTTGGCGATAGTGTTCACCAAAAGGAATATCAGACCAACTGGCGGGCATTTGAATCTTTTCTTCAATACGCGCGGGTTTCATAACATTCCCCTTTTAAAAAATTGGATCGAGGTGATTATGGAGTTAATTCGAATTCCAGCGTTAAATGATAATTACATTTGGCTGCTGACAAACAACCAACAGTGTATCATCGTTGACCCAGCCGAGTCAGAGGCTGTTCTCGCAATATTAACGGCTAATCATTTGACCCCTGTTGCAATTTTACTCACACACCATCATAACGACCATACTCAGGGTGTTAAAGGAATTATTGCACAATATCCAAAACTCCCCGTATTCGGTCCCCAAGAAACACGCGTTAAAGGTGCCACAGAGCAAGTAAACGAGGGGGATTTAGTCGTCATTGATGATTTCAAATTTCAAGTCATTGGATTACCAGGACATACTCTTGGGCATGTTGGTTTCTACCAAGCTCCTTATCTATTTTGTGGGGATACTCTATTTTCCGCTGGTTGTGGGCGAATTTTTGAAGGTACCCCAGAACAAATGTACCAATCCATTCAAAAAATTGCTGCACTTCCAGATGAGACGCTTATCTGTTGCGCTCACGAATATACTCTGTCTAATTTGCAATTCGCACATCATATTTGGCCTGAAAATGAGATAATTACGAATTATTCCGAAAAAGTAAGAACACTGCGCAGCAACCAGCAAGCAAGTGTTCCTAGTACTTTGAAAACAGAGAGAAACATCAACATTTTTTTACAGTGTGACAACCCGAAATTACAACAAAAACTGAACATTAATGTGACAAATCCATCATTACGCGCTGTTTTCACTTTATTACGTCAATTAAAAGATGAATATTGATGTATAATCGTTGTCAATAGCAGTTAAAGCCAGTATTATCTGGTCAACTTTTAAACATTAAAAACAAAGAAAAACAGAGCTAATGAAGATAATCGCGACCCTCATCGCCATTGTTTTGCTTGCGGGCTGTCAAGGCACTTCCAAGGTCACCGTTAAGCAACCAAAATCTTCAGCCAATCACTCAATTGACACTGTTGCATCCCATAATCAGGCAGCAAGTAGACAAGCTTCTAAAGTCGATCATGACCTCTGGGGTTATATTAGTGGTGAGCTGAAGATGGATATCCCTGAGAATGCAACAATTAGGGAAATGGCCAACAATTACTCAAATAAACAAAGTTTTATCTATGACGTTGCAGTAAGAGCCGAACCTTACATGTACTTAATTGTAGATGAAATCAATGATCGCAACTTGCCGATAGAATTAGCCTTAATTCCAGTTATTGAAAGTGCCTATAACCCTAAAGCAACCTCCCCTGCACAAGCTGCGGGTCTTTGGCAAATTGTCCCCATTACTGCACGTTCTTATGGGCTAAAACAGACCCAATGGGTTGATGAGCGACGCGATGTTATCACATCAACAAAAGCGGCTTTAGATCTCCTTGAAAACCTAAACATTATGTTCGGTCACGATTGGGAACTCACGCTTGCTGCTTATAACTGTGGTGAGGGTTGCGTACAAAACGCCATTAAAAAGAATGAAGCCGCTGGCTTACCAACAGATTTTTGGTCTCTTCAACTACCTAAAGAAACCAAACAATATGTTCCAAAGATCCTTGCGCTTAGCAAAGTTTTGAGACAACCAGAACGTTATCAAGTCAGATTACCAAAAAGTAATAAAAATAGAGGGCTGACCCAAGTTGATGTAGGGCAACAAATTACACTAACTCAAGCGGCTGAATTGACAGGCTTAACGGAAGAATCCATTAAAACCTACAATTCGGGTTATACCCGAGGAGTGACATCTCCTAATGGTCCGCATTATATAATGTTACCAACTGCGAAAGCTGAACAATTAAAAGTTTCGTTAACTGATCAAGATGTCTTGAATGATATTCGTAATGCGGTTGCACAAAATCGTTATGCACAAGCGGCGCTCAATAACGTCCAAACAGCCAAGAGAAATTCAAAACAGAACAAAACCTTTAGCTATAAAGTCCGCAAGGGTGAATCTATCGCCAGTATTGCTAGAAAATTCAATACGACAGCGAAGAATATCCAACAACTTAATGGGTTAAAAACAGCAAAGGCGAATATTGTTCCAGGACAAACCTTAAAAATTTCAGGCACTTCCCCTACTAGTAATAGCCGTAAAGGTGGAACCTATAAAGTCAGAAAAGGTGACACTTATTACAGCATTGCTAAACGTCATGGGATTAAACTTAACGACCTGATGAATTGGAACTCTGGTGTTAAAATGGCGGATTTAAAACCAGGTGTTACACTAAATTTATATCTTTAAATTAAATATTTCAAAAATCCTCACAAAGGTTAAACCCTAGGGGATTTTATATTAAATAAAATTCAATGATTAGAAATAAACTATTTAATTAGGTTTAATCTCGATATCAATCTCGATCACAACTTGAGTTGTAACATATCATTTAAATACACTTCACTGCATAAACCGCACAATATCATTTACATTCTTCATTAGAGTATGATAAAAAATAAATAGCCCAATTTTTCCTACTCCACCAGCCAATGATCCCCTAAAAAAATCATTATTGGGTGGTGACTTATGTAATAAAAGTGCTATTATTATCCATGTGGCGAAAGCAATCTGAGCAACCAGTTTATATTTGAATATTACTTTTATATTAGTGATAATCTAAAAACTCTCTCAACTAGTAATAATCTGATATTTATCAATATATTAGCTATGTTTGTTTATATTGAAAACGGGTGCTTATATTCAGTTAATATGGCATTATTTTTGATACAAAAATACACAAAGTAAAAGTCAGATTCGCCCATGGAGGTGATTATGGATGAATACTCACCCAAGAAACATGATATAGCCGAATTAAAATATCTTTGTAACAGTTTGAATAGAGACGCTATATCAAGTTTACAAAAAACAAACACTCATTGGATAAATGATCTTAGTTCTGCACAAAGCATCAGTCTTAACGAGCTTGTTGAGCATATTGCAGCTTTTGTCTGGCGATTTAAAATCAAATATCCAAAAGAAAATCTCGTTATTTCTCTTGTTGAAGAGTATCTTGACGAAACATATAATTTATTTGGCAGCCCAGTAGTTACCTTCAGCGAAATCATTGACTGGGAAAGTATGAATCAAAATCTTGTCGCCGTGCTCGATGATGATCTAAAATGTCTGACAAGTAAGACTTAGTATTACCATTTACCTTTAATCCCACTATTGCATAGTATATTTTAGGTTATAGACACATAAAGAAAGGGCGTTATGACCAAATCCGATTATCTGATGCGTTTAAGAAAATGCACCACTATTGAAACACTTGAGCGCGTTATTGAAAAAAATAAGTATGAGTTATCCGATGATGAGTTAGAGTTATTTTACTCTGCCGCTGATCATCGTCTTGCAGAGCTCACGATGAATAAACTTTACGATAAAATTCCAGCATCTGTTTGGAAGTTTGTTAGATAAATACTTATTTACACGCATAGATAGTGAATGGTTATAGCCGGTAACTTTTTATCGGCTCAATGAAAATCCTTATTTCCCAAGTTAGTGTTCGATGAATACTGGCTCAATTCTTATATCCTTATATTTTTACCCTTTCTTAATCCCAATTAGTTTAACATTGCATGCGAGATAAAGTTCATCGTTGACCATAGCAAATGAGTATTAAGAATAATAATCAATATCCTATTATTTATAATATATAAAGCTAAGCAGATAATAGTCAAAAATATCTACAAACGAACAACATTTGATTAATGTAAAATATAGGCGTGAATATAAGAAAGGTATCAACGTTTTGGGAGTTTTTTGGGTGGGAGCCCTGCCAGCGACATCCCGGCACACACGACCCCTGCTATGGCTGCTTCCTTCCGGACCTGACCGAGTTAACAAGTTAGCGTTGCGGGAGAACCAACAGAGCCCCCATTGATTGCTTTTTTCAAAGCAGGGGCATTATGCTTGATAGATAGCTAAATAGCAAGAAAGCCGCTACCAAGTGCTGTTTTATTACACAAAAATCCGAATCACCGCTGAATAATAGATAGCGATAAAGAGTACATATTAGCAAGGAGCAACATCAGTTGGCAGGAACCAATAACAGATCTATATTCTTATAGATACCATTGTTGATCACTTCAGTAGGTGAGTCTGTAATATAAATTAATTTACCATCAACATATAGCGTGGCACTCACCGTAATTTTGGCTTGGCTTCTTATTTCATCCTTGTGGTAAGTCAGTTCATAAGGAATCGTCACTTGGTTATCCAAACTTGTGTAATGCTTTTGAGATAATATAAGCGCTGGTAACTCAACAAATGAATTGTCCGACATCGTGACGGTGAGGTCTACGTTTTCAGATAACCCCATACTTTTACCAATGATAATATTCCCACTAATAGTGCCAATATCGACCTTCTGGTTCTCATGACTACTTTTTCCTTTCACCCTTTTTTCTGGTGGGCTCGCATTGTTACCTTCACAACCTGCCAAGAAAATAAGCATCAACAAACTAATCATGTAGCGATGTAATGTCATAATAATTACCTATAGTTTTTTGATTTATTTAGACATTTTCATATGATTATTATTGATATATCAGAGTTTATCTAAACTTAGAAAATTATATCTC
>NZ_JAMPSW010000129.1:0-8306 GCF_028484855.1 Providencia sp. PROV033
AAAAACAAAACATAATCATTTACTGTGAAAATAACATCTAAAATAGAGTTTAATGACGATACAGCATTATCTAAAGGAGTTTGATTACCTGTTGCTGTGTGTAGTGTCTCATTTTCCATTCTATCCGATAACCCTTATAAGTATTATATCTATCCTATTAACGCCTTTGCTTTAGCTTTTATCTCTGCCAGTTCTGATGCCTCCACTTTGCCCTTTTTAGTAACTTTACGAGCTCTCCAGTCAACACATGTAACTTGATCCGCTAATGCGTAGCTGTTTCTTTCGTTCGAGAGTTCGCATTCAAATGGATAGCCTTTGCCTTTAGTTGTACATGGTACGCATAGTAAGAGCCCTACTTTATTATTGTATGCAAAAGGGCTAAGGACAACTGCTGGACGATGACCGCCCTGCTCATGTCCTTCAACTGGATCAAAGTCAATCCAAATCAAATCGCCAGAATCAGGTACGTATCGAGATACCATTAAATTAATTCCTTACCTGTTCGAGCTCCGAAGTCTACTTTCTCATGGATATTCTCCGGTGTGATACCGGCTAACAAATTATCTAATGAGTATTCTACCGCTTTAACTGGCGTAATGATGATACGACCTTCTTCTACCGCTATTTCAACCGTATCATCAACGCTAAGTGCCGCTTTTTGCATGATAGCAACAGGAAGCCGTACAGACGGGCTATTGCCCCATTTTTTTACTGTGACCTGAGCCATTTATCACCTCTACAATTCAACGTCCGAGTTTTAATAGTAGCACCCCAATTTAAATGTATCAACATTGTCGATTATAATAGGGATGCAAACACATAAACACATAAACACATAAACACATAAGTGTATGTATGAGTTTGATAAGGTCCGTATGTGTCTATGTGTCTATGTGTTTAGGCTCAAACCCACATAAACACAAATACACATTGATTATTTATAGGCTTACTTAGATAATGAACAAAACACAAACACACATATGAGGGTTTCCAGTGAAGGTAATTTCTTTTTTAAATCCGAAAGGCGGGTCTGGAAAAACAACCACCGTCATAAACGTTGCTACTGCTATGCAAAGAGCCGGTTATTCGTTAGCGGTTGTCGATACAGACCCTCAAATGAGCCTATCTAACTGGTCTAAAGAAGGGAACTGTGATTACGATGTTTTCACCGCAGCCAGTGAGAAAGACGTTTATAGCATCCGTAAGGATCTAAGTGATTATGATTTTGTCATTGTAGATGGTGCTGGTTCACTTTCTGTAATTACTTCAGCAGCGGTTATGGTTAGCGACCTTGTTATAATTCCAGTCTCGCCAAGCCCTCTTGATTTTTCCGCAGCCGGTAGTGTTACATCAGTTCTTGAAGCTCAGGCATACAGCCGCAAAGTAGAAGCAAGGTTCCTGGTCACTCGCAAAATTGACCAAACTACTATGTTGCAAGTATTAAAAGACAACCTCAAAGATACCGGCTTAACTTCTTTCAAAACCGCGATTTCTCAACGGCAGAGCTATATCAAATCTATTCTGGATGGTAAGAGTATTTTTGAAACTAATGATGGAAATGCAAAAGGCGAGATTGAAATACTAACCAAAGAAATTCTGACTATTTTTGAGTCATAATGTGCATTAACACACAAACACAAACGTGTATTTACACATAAGCGCTAAAACACAAAAGCGCATATGTGTTTAAATTAAAAGAGATACTTTATGGCACTAGAAAAAGTAAATGAATCATCAAATTCACAAAAGATGAAGTTCGGTGAAAACAGAGACTTAGATAAAATTCTTGAAAAAAGTACAAAAACAAAACGTATAAATGTAGATCTTGATGAAGATACTCAAATTCGATTCAAAGCTGCATGTGTCAAACGAAACACCACCATGAAAGATGTAATATCAGATTATGTTCATCAGTGGCTGAAGCAAAATGAATAGGTAGTGTTTTTCTAGGGATGATATTTCATCCCTTTTTATTGCACTTTTATCTCAATTTCACTATGTAAAATTCAAAACAAAAGTGTCTCATGCTCGACTATTCGATCCAATCTGGTAGTTTTGGCAATGGTTGTTTTTTCCACGGCTCTTGCTCTCCAAGATCCCAGATTTCAGTGTTGTATGTTCCTGTTCCACCAAAATCAAGGCTTGGTCGTAACTGCGTTATGTAGCAGTACGCGAGAAAGCCGTTCTCTCTCTTGCGTACCAATTCAGTCCAACCGACCGCGTATATATCTTGTAGATATGCTTCCCAAGCAAACAGCACACTGGTATTGCTCCAATGCTCTAACTCAGGATAAAACCGTCTTATTTCCTTTATAAAATCAATCACGTCACTATTGAATTCATTATCTGGACATGGGTTACTCGGGTTTCGTTGGAACGTTTCTTCATTAAAAACAAACATGCTCCGGTCCTCTACTTTAACTGGTAGTGTTTTTGCTTTTTATTATTGTACCTGTGATTTAATTCTTCACTTAGATTTTAGGTTGATTACCTATAAAGCCTAAAATATTTTCATATGTGTATACACACATTAACACATACGTGTATATGTGATGAATCATACACAAATACACATTAACACATGAGTGTTTATGTGTATAATTAGTTTTGCCATACGTTATATGATTATAATAAGTACCAACACTAGGGTTATAACGCCACATTGTGGCGTTTTTTTTTTGAGGATGAGACTGAAGATAAAATATAGAATTTTGATACCAAAAACTTTACATCGGTTACATGCTATTTTCTGGGTTTATGAATGTAGCTGGTAACCATTTCAGGAGGAAATTCTTTCCTTCACCAGTACCTACCCAATAACCATGCCAGTGAGCTCGCCTAATGTGTGGGCGCATAGTCCCTAGTGCATGGGTACTTCTCAGGTTTTCATTGAATGCTCGAATACTATCACCTACATTGGCACCGATAATGGTTCTTTTAATTTTTTTAGCCTCAAATAACCGCTCTTTCCCTTTGGTTTTTTTGATGTTTTTATAAGAGACTGTTGGATTGGTGCTGTTCGGTATATCTACAAAATCTTTAATAAAATAGGTTGTTATAGGTATAGCCAACTTAAACAACTCAACATATATATCTCTTAGCTCGCTTTTAATTCGATGGTCTGTGAGTTTTGAATCGCCACGGATAATCTAGACACTTCCGAGCCGCTGATAATATTGGTTTTCGTATTCAGTTGGTGGCATCTGATCGCTCGAACCATGCCGACGCTTACTGTTATAAAACATTTCGATGTAATCAAAAATATCGCTGCGGGCTTCTTCCCGCGTTCCGTATATCTTTTTCTTTATCCGCTCGCGTTTCAGTAACTGGAAAAAGCTTTCTGCAACCGCATTATCGTGGCAATTACCGCGACGGCTCATGCTGCCCTCCAGGCCATGTGATTTCAGGAACGACTGCCACTCATGGCTTGTGTACTGACTGCCCTGGACCGAGTGAACCAGCACCTGTTTTGGGGATTACGCCGCCATACAGCCATCAGTAGTGCGTTCAGGACAACCTCCTTTGTCATCCGGGATTGCATTGACCAACCGATAACCTTACGTGAGAACAGGTCAACAACCACGGCCAGGTACAGCCAGCCCTCGTGGGTCCTGATGTAAGTTATGTCCGTTACCCAACGCTCATCCGGAGCATCCGGACTGAACTGTCGCTGGAGCCTGTTGGGTGACACGATACTGACTTCACCTTTGCGTACCCGCGGGCTCCGGTATCCAACCAGGGCCTTTATCCCGACACGCTTCATCAGTCGCCAGACTCTGTTCACTCCGCACTGTTGCCCGCTATCCCGCAGGTCAAGATGGATCTTGCGGTAGCCATAAACGCAGCCCGACTCCAGCCAGAACTGTTTTATCTGCCCCGTCAGTTTCAGGTCCTCATGATGCCGCCGCGAATATGGTCGCTGAAGCCAGGCGTAAAAGCCACTGGGATGCACATCCAGCACCCGACAAAGCAGACGAACAGGCCAGCACCAGGTGTTATCACGGATAAAGGCGTACCTCAGCCGGACAGCTTTGCGAAGTACGCCGCGGCTTTTTTTAATATATCCCGTTCGTCCGTAACCCGCTTCAGCTCCTTCTGAAGTCGGCGGATCTCGGCCTGAGCATCTGACTGTTCTTTATTAGTGGATGAGCCCGGACCGTGCTTCTTTATCCAGGTGTAAAGGCTGTGGGTAGTGATACCAAGACGTGTTGCCACGCTGGAAACAGAATGACCGCGGTCAATAACCTGTTTTACCGCTTCAATTTTAAACTCTTCGGGATAACGCTTACCGCTCATGGGCACCTCTCTTTAAGCCATTTTAAATGACTCCGAGGTGTCTGTTAAACCCGTGGCGATTCATAATACGAAATTTGCGGTATAATTTGTGGCTGTTGAGTAGTTATCACAGCCATATTTTTTGATTATTTTTTTATCAATAATCAATCTGGGGGCATTAATGGGGGCACTGCTTTTTATTCAACTAAATAAATTTATTTAATATCAATGTCATTACCCATCAAATACGACTCCTGTGATCTCCGCCAATCAAGTTCAATATACCTCTATTGAAGTCAACTATCCCTTTATATTTCAATACAAAGTCATCATTCTCACTCAACTAAGTTCAACTGAAATTAATTTTAAGTATTATGACTATACTTAAAGATACAATTTTGATATTTTCCGAAAAGGAAAATAATATTGACCTTTTTGTGTAAAGATAAGGTCAGACATATCATTATGATACACAATCTAAAATAAACTATGAAAACATCCTTGTTATCAAACAAAACCACATTAGTCGTAATAATAGGATGGTTATTACTTTATTACGTGACAGGCGAAATCTCGGAAATACTCACACCTGAAAATTCTGATATATCTGCGGTCTGGTTTCCTGCCGGAGTCGCAACAACCGCTTTTTTATGTATGCACAAACGCCAATGGCTGCTGCTAATTGGCTTCATTGTGTTAAACATGGTACTGAATGGCTTTGATAGTGAGGAATTTACCCTTTCGTTTATATACGCTGTTCTGGCTGTGCTTTCTTGTATTGTTATTGCCTGGAGTGTCCGCAGGTATGCCCGGCAGGGAGATGACCTGCAAATAATATTGTTATGGCTATCAGCAATAATAATTGTCAGCTTTGCTGATGCGGTTTTATTTTCTGTCCATATGTATTGGTTTGATAATACATCACTTAAAGATATATTCTGGGATGGATTCATTGCTGATATTACCGGCAATATCTTTGCAACAACGGTAATTATGGGGTTAATTAACACCCGTTTCAAATGGATGGTTCCCTCCCATAAAGTTAATATAATTTGGGGTAGTGCTATTTTATTTCTTCTTATTACCAGCACTATATTGATCTTCAATGATACTGCAATACAGATATACCATTCCTATTTTCACCAGCAACGCAATATTGCCAAATTATCGTTACTCTGCATCCCGGTTTTACTTGCTGTTATGCTGTCTGTACTGTGGGGAAATCGGGGGGGGTCAATAGCGTTGTTAATACTTGCGACGATTACAATCTATTACACCCGCAGCAAGCAGGGACCTTTTTATCTGCATGGTTTGTTTCGTCATGAATCACTGTGGCTGATACAGGGATATTTGACATTAATATCGTTATTAATGGTTTTTTTACGGGTTGTGACCCTAAGTACTCATCGAATTGATAACACTCAAGGAGTTTATAAACCACAGCATTTGGTATATCAACTTAACCTGGATAATGGTGTTATTGAATGGGGAAATACAGATAGCTTATTTCAACAAACTGATTTAACAGCTCTTTCTGGTGTAAGGCAGATTATGGCATCTGTTCATCCTGACGATCGTGAAAAGCTTGCCGGGCATTGGGAACAAAAGCAGGCAAATACCACTCTTCCGGGGATAACCTTTAGTCTGAAAGATAAGGAAGGCCGTTGGTGGAATATAGAAGATCGCGGGAGTGTTATTTTCAGTAATAATGATCCGGTAATGATTGTCGGGAACTGGTTTGTTTTAGGTGAAATTTCCTGATATTGATATGGTAATAAAGGACAGGTAATGCTACAGATTACATTATTACTCTTCGGTGCCGAATTTATCAGAGGGAAAGCTCATTACCTCTGGGGAGTGGGGCTCCTCTGGTGTTTAATGGGTATACTTATTTTCATTGATGGTCTTGATGGTATTCTTTTTTTTCCAATACATTTGTTTGGTTTTTTATTATTACTTGAAAGTCTGATTACATTATGTGTTGCCTCAGGCAGTATCGGGACACAAAAAACGATACTTTTCTTTAAAGGTGGTCTGTTTTTATTCTGTGCATTGGTTATCTTAATTAATCAGACATATAGTAATGTATTACTATCGGCAATGTTTGGTTTTATTTTCTTCGTTACCGGGTTATTTGTTGTTGCATCAGCCTGGATTATTCGTTTTCCGGGATGGAAATTAATCCTGTTATGGGGGGGAACAGAAATCCTGTTTGCCTTTTTTCTGTTTACGCATCACCAGGCAACAATTTCCTTTTTTATCGGATTTTTAATGATAGGGAGTGGTTTTGGATGCCTGAAGATAGCATTCCGGGCTCGTCATATTCAGCGGGGAACATCTGTATTTGAATTGATGAGACCTTCACCTGTATCGTTTAAGAAGAAAGGGATAGCTCTGCCAATAACCGATACGGCACAATTACCGTCTTTAAATGCAACAGCAGAGCAAGGTGCTATTTTAACTGTTCATATCTGGACACCCGAAGGCTCCGCAAACCAGCGCCCTGTGCCACGTCCGATTATTAACCGTTATATTGCGGCGGTTGATTCTGAGGGGGTTATCTCTACAGGGCATGCTTCTCTGGAGCTCTGTCCGCATCTCTATATCAGTTTATACCCGGAAGAAGATATTGATCGTTCTCCGTCAGAGTTTTTCAGGTTATTAAAAGCAACTGCTGATAATAATATTCCCGGAAGGTTTTTACCCGATTATCAAACTGAAGCATCCGAGTGGTGTGAATCTGACAGACAGATTGTTTTTAATATTTATAATCATGCTTCTTTGCTGAATTTTTGGGAAAAATATCGCCGGCACCCTGTTTATAACCTGACATACCAGAACTGTTCCAGTAGTGTTGCATATGCGCTGGAAGCCGCATTAGATGGCGTTTTGTCCATGCAAAAAAGAAGTTATTTTATGGGCGTTTTAAATGTACTTTGTATGCCGGAGTTGTGGATTGCTGCTCAAATTCGCCGGCGTGCACTGATGATGGCATGGACCCCCGGATTAATTATGGATTATGCACGTGCTTTACGTGCTATTGTACATCCGGTTCCGGTTCCTTGGTATAAGCGCTTGTTAAAACGTTGAATTTAATAGCAATATTCATAAACAAAAACGAACAGAAGAGTCATTTCCTGAGATATTTGCCAGATAAGTTAAAGAGGTTTTTATGCTGAAAGTATACGCAATCTTAATGGTGTCTATCATCGCTGAAACAACAGCGACAACCATGATGAAGGCGTCTCATGGATTCACAAAGTTAGTACCCAGCATTATTGTAATTATCGGGTACGCTATTTCTTTTTATGGCTTATCGCAAGTTGTCAAAAGTATGAATATTGGTATCGCCTATGCGATATGGGCCGGAGCAGGGATATTTCTTGTTTCAGCCCTGTCATTTTTTATTTATAAACAAAAACTTGATTTTCCGGCATTAATTGGTCTGGGATGTATTGCACTGGGCATTATTATTATCCAGTTATTCTCTAAATCGATTACTCATTGAGTTCTGATAGCCCTGAATTACAGGGCTGTCTGTCATTATCCGATATTGACCTCTTCCCTTTCTTCATCTCCGGCTTCAATTTTAGTGGTTTAATAAATTTGGCCACCTGAACAGAGGTAATATGCTCACCTCAGAACGACACAGGTACCTTAATAAAAAAACGAAATATTAAAAAAGGCTGCCGCGCTCCTGATGTCAAATTCCCTGAACAACTCCCGATATTATGACAATCTGTCGGTTCTTTGTGGCCGGACAGCATGAGATTCCCGATTTTGGTTATACTTTCGTGGCAATCGCTCCTGATAGCCATCACCTGAGAGGTTGTGCGATAGATACCGCAATAACCGGGAAGCCGGAGTTCCCTTTTCGGCTGTATCCCGGTATATTTTATGATTATTTCCGAAATCGGCTGACCAGCATTAACCCCAGGAAATAGCTGCCGCCAAGGACAGATACCAATGTTCCGGCTGCTATCTGTGACGGCCAGATAAGCGTTTGTCCCAGCCAGTCCGCCCATATCATC
>NZ_JAMPSW010000130.1:0-8247 GCF_028484855.1 Providencia sp. PROV033
ATTTATTTAATGCATCTAATTTTTCAGCTAAATATTGGCTATGGTTATACACCGCCATAACTCCCGGCATTGAGTGCCCTAATAGTTGCTCAACAACATGAGGGGCTATACCTAGATCGTTTAACTTAGTAGAAAATGAACGCCTTAAATCGTGTAAGGTCCATGCCTCAGACTGATCAAGCCGTTTCCAAATATTGCGACCCCATTGACTAACTGCTGGAGCGTCTTTTGATTCACCAAGCAAAAAGCCTGTGTGTTTATAAGATTCATTGAGCCGCGTTATAAAGCTTCTAATTCCTTCAGGGATAGGTCTTAGAATTTTACCACCGCCTTTACTATGCTCTTTTGGAACTGTCCATACCCATAACTCTAAATCCCATTCAGACCACTTAGAAAGCCTTAGCTCTTGAGAACGGCAACCAAAGAGAAGCAGTAATTTTAAAAGGGCTGAGTAATATGGCTTAAAACAAAGTTCCCCTGTAGATCTCCAAATTCTGCCTAATTCATCATCTGAATGGACTCTATCGCCCTTTTCCTGCTTTTTGCCAACATCAGGGATGGTTAAATCATCTAAAGCATTACTTAGTGCATACCTCCGAACTCTACAAAACTTCAATGCTTGCTTACACATTTGAAAAACATACCCTGCAGCCACAGGAGTTACTTTTTTCATGCGATCAAAACAATCTAACCAGTAACGGGTTTCACATTCAGATAAAGGTAAGTGCCCTATGTATGGGTAAATATGTTTTTCTAATTGGGCCTTATGCCTAATGATATTTACTCGATGATCTACGGCATATTCACTTATCCAATACTCTAAGGCTTCCTTTACTGTAACGGGCTTTAATTGCTCTTGGGCAACAAGGTTTAATTGGTGTTTTGGATTTTTATTATCAGCAAGCCATGATCTACATTGTTCGCGTTTTTCTCTGGCCAGCTTTAAAGGCATGTCAGGGTAGTTACCCAATTTTAACCGTTCCAGCTTTGCTTCTCTTCCACCTAAACGATATGCAAATACCCAGCTAACAACTCCTAACTTTGACACTCTTACACTGAGACCGTCACCATCAGCAAACATTGCTTCTTTTTCTCTGGGAGAATTAAGTAAAGCTCTCAGTTTTTTATCACTTAACTTGTTCGTGCCACCAGCCATAAATTCACCTAAAAATTAGTTCATATGGTGCTCGTGATACACCACGTGATATACGTACTAATGTAACTAGGCAAACAACATTAAACAAGCACGAACAAGTAAATTTATTAAATTGTTATATTTCAATTAGATATATGGAAATAAAAAACACAAGCAAACTTCAATAAACAAGACTTTTGATAATACGGCATGAACTAATCCTAGTCGGTTAATGCAGTGTTTTTAGAAGCCCTTTCTGATTTTAGAAAGGGCTTTTTTGTTTTCATCGATTTGCACATCTTGTTATACCTTTCAATAATCACGCCTATTTTTAATACAATAATTATTGATTTAATAAATAAATCAACCTTGTTTTAATCTTGGATTTTATTTATGAGCATCATCACAGTTCATAGAATCCTATTTTTTATATCTTGCCATTTTTTATTTCGCTTTATAAATTCAAAATCCTTTTATTTCTCACCATTCGAAATTAACCATGAAAATTGAAAAGGATTTAAATGACAATGATTGATTTAAGAAGTGATACGCTAACGAGGTTAAATAAAGAAGATTTAAATAATATAAATTATAATTATATTAGTGATGATTGTTACAATGAAGATATTTACGTCAAAAAATTAGAGTCCTATATATCTGAATTGTTTAATAAAGAAAGTGCGCTCTTTATGCCATCGGGTACCATGTGTAATCAGATTGGTTTAAAAGTTTTATCCTCGCTCGGTAATGAAGTTATTACCGAAGTCGGCTACCACATCTGTTTTTTCGAATCATCACAAACCTCCGCACTGAGCGGATTAATCATTAATAATATTAAAACGCAAAATGGTATTTTGACCGAAGACGAGGTTATCCAAGCCATCAACAGTAAAGCTCGTTGGTCAAATCTTTATGCCACCCCACAAGTGATTGCGATAGAAAGTAGCATTAGCACTTACGGAGGAATGGTATTCCCCCTCTTAGAAATAAAAAAGCTCAAAAAGTTGTGTCTTGAGAAAGGCATGTCTCTATTTTTAGATGGCGCAAGGGTACTCAATACTTGTATTTCTCTAAAACTTTCCCCAGCAGAATACGTCAAAGAAATCGACCTGCTTAATATCTGTCTCTCTAAAGGCATTGGCGCGCCATTTGGCTCGGTATTAGTGGGCAGTAAGCACCATATAGAAAACGCTAAACGGTATCGAAAATGGTATGGCGGAGCGCTGCATCAATCAGGGTTACTTGCTGCCATTGCGTTAAATAAATTAGAGCATTATGAATCCCAGCTACGCACAGATCACCAAAATGCAGCACAGCTTGCCTCCATTGCTTCAACGTATTTTCAACTCGCTTACCCTGTTGAAACCAATATTGTCATGATAAAAACGCCAGATGCCGAGCGTGTTGTCCAAGCATTAAAAAACGCGGGGATACTGGCTATCGCTTGGACAAGCGATATTGTGCGTTTTGTTACCAGCAGTAATATTACGGAAGCCATGATCAATCAACTTGACCCTCTATTTAAAAAAATAAAAAATATTTAATATGATAAATAAAATCATGACGACTCGATTTTTATCGGGCATCTCTTTTTACAGTTTTCTACCTTTTTTTTCTTTATACCTGATTAATGAAAAAAATCTCGAAGAGAGTGATGTTGCTATTATCATTCTTACATTTCTTTTTATTAGCCGTTCATTCTCTCTTTTCACTCATTTTATTATTGATTTCATTAATTATAAGAAAACACTTTTCTTCAGTTATTTGATTTCTTCATCATTTATTATTTCTATCTATTTCACCTCAAGCTTTTATATCCTTCTGTTATCCTCAGCCTTTATTGGTGCCGGCTTTTCTATTGCCAATGTGGGTACAAGTTTATTTATTGCAGAAAATAGTCATCATTCACAAAGAGTCAAGAATTTTTCAATATTGAATGTCATTGTTAATATTTCGTCAGCTGTAGGCGGTGCAGCAGGGGAATGGTTTTATCATGGTTCATATTCGAGCGTTATTTTTCTTCCTTCAGCCATTATGTGTGTCGCTGCGCTGTACTCATTAACCTTAACGGATAAAAAGCATACCTCGCCAATGCAAGATCAGCCAACGGAAGCCACCACCCGCTTTTTAGCATGGGGACTTTTCCTCTGTTATAGCTCAATTCCCTTCTTTATGTTGGGATTAGTCTTTCGCAATTTAGCTTACTTATTTGAGCTACATTACCAAGGTGCTCGAAACTATATCAGTGTTGCTTATTTGTTCGCTTTGAATGCATCTATGATCATTCTTCTGCAAATCAAAGTAACTCAATTCATTGATAAACAGAAAAAATCACACCAGGCTATCATCTACAAATGTAGCCTTATTTTGATTGCTATCTTGCTGTTATTTTTAAACTTCAATGCATTAGTCTCGCTCTATTTATTAATCATCCTATTTACCTTTAGCGAGTTGATTTGGAGCCCTTACAACAATAGCCTTGCAATAGAGAAGTGCCCATTTACCCACAAGAAACTCTCATTGTCTATTTGCCTCTTTTTTTGGGGATTGGCTGAATCCCTTGGTGCCTATATTGGCATTATTGCGAACGATGTCCAGATACACATCTATATCCCTATTACCCTGTTTTTACTTCTTATTTCTTTATTCGCTGCTGAATACTCTATCTCTTTAAGGCGCTCAGATGAAAACCATCCTATTTCTCGAATGTAATATCTCTGGTACAGGTGTCAGAGCCATTAAGCTGGCTAAAGAACACGGTTATCACACCGTTTTATTAACTAAAGAACGTAATTATTATGCGCAATTAGCTGACAACCCAGCACTCTATGTTAATGAAATTATAGAGCTTAATACCGATTCCATTGCAGCGATACTCAGTCATGCTCTCGAGTATAATCCGCAAGGTATCGTGGCTTTTGATGACTATCGGCTCGTCAACGCTGCCGCGGTATCTCACGCCCTCGGTTTACCCTCTCCGAATTTAATTGCCCTAACTATGTGTCGCTACAAGCACCTAACCAGACAACATTTGCACCAACAGAATGCCAATTGTCGTTACAAAGTTTGCAATATCCATGACAAATTTGATCTTAACAATATGCCATACCCTGTTGTCATAAAACCCTGTGATGACAGTGGGAGTAGCCAAGTTACTGTGTGTTACTTTGAGAAAGAAGCTCGTGCTGCTGTCCATGCATTAACCGAGTTTAGAATTAACCAACGCGGATATCTGCTCTCCCCACAATATCTTGTCGAAGAATTTATTGAAGGGGATGAATACAGCGCCGAAGCTTATTGGGATAGGCAATGCGATGAGTGGAAAATACTGGGTATCACAAAAAAATACACGACGTCTGGGCAATATGCCGTAGAAATCGGTCATGATTTTCCAGATGAATCCCTTGATATCGATGACGTCACGAAAACTATCATTGAGTGGCTCACTCAGGTAGGATTATCCCACACGGTCGCACATGTTGAATTTAAACTTAACCATGGCGAAATAAAGCTTATTGAAATTAATCCAAGAGTTGCCGGCGGGATGATTGATACTCTTTGCTATCAATCAACAGGGTTTGATTTAATTGAATGCTATCTTGCGTTACATGTAAAAGGTATGACCTATGCGCCCACATTAACGCTCAACAAACAGTATGCGTCTATTCGATTTTTAACCTCCGAAAAACAAGGAACTATCCTTGATTTCCATGCAAACTCTCACTTAGATCTACCATTACTGTTTAATTTTGTTCCTACTCCTGTACATGTCAATACACTAAAAGATAGCTATAGCCGGCTTGGTTACGTGATTACAACAGCGCCCACACAACACTTAGCCGCAGAAAAGGCAGAAAATTGGCTCAAGAATATAACCATGAGCTATCAATAAAAAAACCCAGTACAAACCTGTGTTTTTACTGGGCTAAATGGATTACCGTTGCTTGATAGTTTGCCGCTATTAGGCGGCAACAACCTTGGCGTCGGTGAATGCACTTCCATCGCTGGTTAGCTGGAACTTGCTCACCGATTCTTGTAACTCTTCGGTTTGATGCTCTAACGAACTTGCGGCTGTTGCCACTTGTTCCACCAAAGACGCATTTTGTTGCGTCACACTGTCCATTTGAGTAATCGCGACACCCACTTGTTCTATCCCCTTACTCTGCTCTTCAGATGCGGTGGTAATCTGCTTCATAATCGCAGTCACGTCATTGATCCCTTGCAGAATATTACTCATCGTTGAACCCATTTCATGAACCAAATGCGTTCCTTTTTCCACACACGAAGTCGATTCAGCAATGAGCTTTTCAATTTCCATTGCAGCATCAGCACTGTGACTTGCCAGCTTACGCACTTCAGCGGCAACCACCATAAACCCTCGTCCATGCACACCCGCTCTCGCTGCCTCAATAGAGGCATTCAATGCCAAAATATTCGTCTGGAAGCTAATGTCATTCATCATGCTGATAATGTCAGAAATTTTCTTGGCGCTCTGAGAAATCTCATCCATTGTGCTCACGACGGATTCAACAATTGCATCCCCTTGATTTGCGGCTACAAACGCTTCTGCGGCTAGCTGGTTTGCTTGGTGAGTATTTTCCACATTCAATTGCACTGCTGCGGTAATTTGCTCCATACTCGCTGCGGTCTCCTCCAACGCTGCCGCTTGCTCTTCGGTACGAGAGGAAAGGTCGCTATTACCATTAGAGATCTCTGTCGCGCCGCGATAAATGCTTTCACTGCCATTACGAATGGTCAACACCGCTTCACGTAAGCTGTTTTGCATCTCTTCTAATAGCGGGAAAAGTTTACCGACACAGTTACGACCAAATGGCGCTATTGGTTGGCTTAAATCACCTTTCGCAATTTTATCGAAATATTGACGGATCATTTCCAGTGGGCGCTGCATCATGTGCAGCAGATAGCGGTCAGTAAAGATCAAAATCAACACGCCAAAAATCGTGGCGATAATGATCACGATCCGCGTCATGTCCATATGCTCATCAACGGCTTCTCGTGTGTGCTCAATCATCACATCCGCCGCTTGGTTAAATTGCGTAATAGCGGCACCAAATGTACGGCTTAGTGCAGGTGTGACATTATGGGCATGAGCCAGATACGCCGCTTTATCATCCCCCATTGAGACAGCAAGCTGGGGTTTAACCCCATCATCTAGGAGTGCTTGCCAGCTGTTAATGACTTGGTCTGAAATCGCTTTATCCATCGGTCCTGGTGAAATTGATTTCATCTCTTCAAGATAACGCTCCATATTCACTAGCGCCTCTTTAACCAGTGTATAGTCCCCTTCTTTCCCTTCATTTTTCGTTTCCATCACACGAGTTAGACGAGTCACAAAACGAAAATACTGGTCATTACCTTGGCTCAGAACCGTCATCTGCTTAACCAATTGTCGGTCAACCTGAATACCATCGGAAATACGAGATAAGGACCAGCCGCTATACAGACTTATTCCGCCTAGGTTTAGGCATAAAATGCCAAGTAGCACGAGCATCACAGCACGTATTGAATAATTTCGAAGTTTCTGCATGGAATTTCTCTTTTGATAAAATAAAATGATCTTTGTTTAATTTATCGGCGGTAAAAGAGAAAAATTTAATTATTTTCAATTGCTTTCCGACTTTTAGACATTACAAAAAACACAAAATTATCCGATTGAAAATTGGGTTACTACTTGATTTTAGAGACATAATGTTTGTTTTTTATCCATCATAGCTCTACTTTTGTACAATTACCTTATCTTCCAGTTTGTGATTGAACTCGCATAATCATCCTTGTTTTCTGTATGCCACATTCATCATCAGGTTCTGTAAATATACGCAAAAATCTGTTTTATCACTTGAGCTTCCCCCTACAGGAAGCTTTATGGTGCAGAGGTTCGATCAAGGACTCAAATAAGAAAAATAAAAACCTGCTTTTTAGTTCGCACCCTTATTGTATTTAAATAACAATGCTTTATTTTTGGAGTGATACTGATATGAAAAAATTGTTACTCACCGCGCTACTGGCGGCATCTTTCTCTTCTGTTGCCGCAACTCAAGTTGTCGATCTATACAAAGAAGAGAGCTGTAGCTGCTGTCATCTTTGGGGCGAAGCTGTCAAAGCTGCAGGTTACGATGTAAAAATCCACGATGTCTCCTATCAAGAAATAGATAAAATAAATCAAGAAGCTAACCTTCCCCTCTCTTTACGTAGCTGCCATACCGCTAAAATTAATGGCAAATTGGTCGTTGGGCATGTGCCGCTCGATAGCTTAGCCAAACTAAGTACCCTTCCTGATGATGTTGCAGGCATTGCGGTAGGTGGCATGCCAGCGGGCAGCTTAGGCATGGAACAGCCAAGTGGCTTTACACAACCATATTCGGTCGTTAGCTTTAAAAAAGATGGCAGCCAGTCGGTATTGAATCGTTATTAATTTCGCTAAGTCATAAAAAAGGTACAGCAAACCCTCGCTGTACCTTTGATAGTGATGATGACATCTTAATTTAAAAAATTAACGGTATATCGGTAATACATTAAACTGTGCTAACAACTGACAAATAATACCCACAACACCAAAGGCTATAACAGCATAAATTAGCCCTTTGCCTCCCCATACTTTGAATTTCGCATTAGGGAAACGCTCTCTCACTTTTAATGCCATAACGGCTGGACAAATAATCGCCCAGATACACGCAGCCATTCCCGCATAAGCGATAGCAATTAAGAAACCATTTGGGAATAACATGCATAAAACTAGAGGTGGTATAAAGCATAATAGTGCCGCTTTCATTCTACCGGAGGAGTTATCCTTAAAGCTTAATGACGCAAGAATGTAGTCGAATAAACCAATAGCAACCCCTAAGAATGAACAAAATACCGCACTAATCGAGAACCATAATAAGAAGGTCGCGATATGTGGACTACTTAGCACCGCATACAGTGACTCAATAAATGCATCAAGGTTCCCCCCTTTATTAATGATGGTCAGAAACTCTGTTCTCGGTAAGTTCCCCATGGTGCCTAATATCCAAAGGAAATAGAGTATTAAGGCAAGCACACAACCAATCACACAACTCTTAACCACTTTGCGCTCATTTTCATGATACAGCTTA
>NZ_JAMPSW010000131.1:0-7508 GCF_028484855.1 Providencia sp. PROV033
GTTCATTACTCTTTTAAATTTAAATGTAACAAGAAATAAACTTTATTTTATTGCAGTGTCATTATGATTAATATTGAGCGACTAATTCTGACTTATCTTTTTATGAATATAATTCAAAAATAAAATCTTATTTCATAGATAACATATCAAATAGGATTAGTAATAATAAGGAATTATCATCCATTAATACTTTTTAATTTACTTGTTGCAGATAAAAATTCCAAAAAATCATTAAAATTATTAAATATCAATTAATTAAAGACTATTACTGCACTCACATTCTTACTTTATTTAAAAAACAGGACACTTTAACAATAAAATATAATCCAATTAATGAAGTGTTAAATAACAAAATGAACAGTTAGAAATTATATGGTTGAGTTTAAGCAGAAACTGCCGTATTCGTCATCGAACAAAGATATCGATAGCCAATTTTAGGTAACACGGGCGAATTACCTTATAGTTGAATAGGTAGACGTTAATTGAACGAAGAAGGGTTAAAATCAGTTGATTCACTGAATTTTAGGCATAAAAAAAGACATCTTTTGATGTCTATTGATTGCGCCATCTTGAGAATGGCCCCTACAGGATTCGAACACAAGCCAATTAACATTGTTTTATAATGAAAATATCGTGTTCGATAAATTTTATACCAACAAATATACCAACAATTATTTTTCTATCATAATGCCTAAGCTTTTCTACTTCCCTGAAATCGACATCTTCGCCAACTCTGGATTATTGGCCTCAAAGATGGATAGTGGTAATTCAACCTTACGACCGTTTTGATCTTCCACCGCTTTAACCACTTCAAATTCAGCAACATCCTCACACGGAATTTCCAATCCTGCAAACGTAACACGAGTAGCGCTAGAATCGCCAAAAGGTTCAACTTCAAGTACTGTATCCCCTAATACTTTTCCTTGTCCATCTTTCATTCGTAGCGTTAACTCAAGCGCACCAAACTCCGCATGGGCTAGAACCATATGGTTACCGCCATTATCGAGGGTAAATGAGTAACCACAGTAACCTTGGTTAATAAAGTTTGAGCTGGTATGTGTGATGCTCGCATAACGCTGTTGTTCTTCAGCCAAGCTAAATGTACTGACTGCCAATAAACTCATCGCAAAAATGCTCTTTATCTTATTCATTACGTTACCTTTAGTTATCTTGTATCGTCCTCGCTACCGCCATTGACGGCAGCGAGAATATAGATTTATTGTTGGTAGGTTTGCAATCCGCCTTTAGTACGGTCTTTTTCTTTCCAGCGCGGTCGGTTCTTACCTGAGAACTCTTTTTGCATACTCCAATACCCAATGGGATAACGAGCTACAATCGTCCCGCCAACACCAATATCGACCGAAGAGTACTGACCATTATTAATCGTCCCTTTTTGGACATAGGCGTTAGGGCTACAAGTGCCCGTATCGCGTTGTTGCCAATTTCCATCAGTTCTTGCCACGATATAAAAATCACCAAATGCACAGCCTGACGCGGATTTATGATTCAGTACAGCAACATAATGCTTGGTTGAGCCCACAATCCTACAGGTGTTGTTTTGGCTTCCACACACTTGCCATAAGGTTTTACCGCCATCCCCTTTATATTCCCAAATGGTATTTTTAGGGGGCTGGCTGGTGGCAGAGGCTGGTGATGTTATCAACCACAGTGAAGCTAATGCAGTCACAAATACATATTTTTTCATTATAAATTCCTATCAATATAAATAGAAACGTCAGATTGACGCTTGATGAACACCGTCTAATGGGTGCTTGGTTTTCCCTGATATGGCGTATTCGATTGTTATCGGGTGAATGGTGAATAAGGTATCCACAACAAAAATTGCTGATCATGTTTAATGTGATGGTTGACGATTTAGCCGCACTGAAACCCAGTGACGAATTCGTCGATGAAGATAAAAGGCAATACCAGTGGCGATAAGCAAATCAACCAGCAATATCGTGGTGGCGATACCTTCAGTAAAACCGTATAGCCAACCGGATGACATGATAATCAGTAGGCTAGAGAGGGCTAATCCGATAATGATGGTAGAGATAATGGCAATTAATTTGGGGTTGAAATGGATTCTATAATCAATCCCCTTAAAGGCACTTAAAACCCACAAGCCTAATTGCGCCAAGAGTTGTGGGATAAGCAAAGCCGAAATATATAAAACGAAGTACATCAATGTGATCCCATACGGGTTCATGATGAGAGCGATAAGCTGGAAGTGTGTTAACAATACGCCAGTGATCCAAAGGCATAACAAAATACTGATAACAATAGCGATGCGTTCTAAACCCAATTGTAAGTGTGAAACGGTGTTCATATTTTTTAAGCTTCCTTATGTGATGATGAATTCACGGTATGAGGGTGATTTTGAATAGGCATGATCCATTCGTGACCGCAATCGCGGCACATCCAGCCCGTGCCCCATGCAATGATATCTTGTTCAGAAGAACAGTGAGGGCAATGGATTGGATGCGATGCTAGTGGGGATAATAACGTCATGGTCGGCTCCTTTCTTTGTGTGATGGAAGAGAGGTAAGTAATTGTGATATCAATCGAAAATGCGGTAAGGCTGCGATAAAACTGTTTTGTTGTGACAATTGCATCACTGTGTATTTCGGTGTGAAGGGGGTATTGAGTGGTTGAACTTGCTGGATATCATCTAACAACAGGACATGTACTTGCTGGTGGTATTCCGCCAATAAATACCACTGGCCTTCACGGTAAATCAGTTGATAGGGTTGTAGCGGATTAAAACGACGTTCAGGCGTAAGTAGGCTAATAGATTGCTTACTGGTAATGGCATACACCAATTGATAGAAATGGTCGGCATGCAAAGCCGAAATCTTATGGGCGTGATGCCAAATCAAACAAGGCGCATGGGGCTGCTGGGTTAATAGTAATCCGAGTAAGCGACTGTCTAGCCCCGGAAATAATCGAGTCATTCCAATCTGTTTCACAAAGGTAAGAACATCTTTGTCTCGATAAGCTTTTAGCGTATTGATGGGCAAGCGATAACAACCTTGCCGACCTTCTACCCCCAGATAAGCCAAGCGTTCACGTAAATCCCGTTGTAACGTGCGTTCAGAAACATTGAACTCTTGGGCTAAATGCGAGAGCACAAGGCTTTCTCCTGCCATTAAGCGGGCAATCAGCGCAGAGAGTCGCACAGCCATGCGGTCATATTTTCGGTTGGTCTGAAACATAACGTATTGCTCTCAATAACAGACAGTTAGAAATTACAGGAGTGAGGGAGTTTAACTTAGGGGATTGACAGGTTATGTCTGTTGGGAAAAATTCTCATTAGGCATTTTAATGAAAAAACACTATAAGTAATTCATTGATAAATAACGTTATGCTTTTTATTTGAACGATAAGAAAGTAAGGCGTAACGACACAACCTGTCAGGGCGGGAAAATTAGTTGGGATGGCGAGGAGTGAGTTGGTTAAATAAGGTATCCGCCATCACCCACAGCGCTTTATTGAGTTTAATATCACCATCAATCCCATTCACCGAACGAGTTCGGGCACGTTTACCTTTTGCGGTACGACCTGATAATCCCCCTTTAATCAAGTTCTCTTGTAAACGTTGGTACACCGTCCAAAGGTCTTCTTTCTTATCTTCAACGCGTCGAGGCTGTAAAACTTGCTCTCGTGTAACGGGTTGATGTTCTTCACCAAAGCGATAAGTCAACGCTGCTTCCGCAAAGGCTTGCTGTGCAGGTGGCGGTAACAATAACGACTGCATACTTTCGCGTTTTTCAGCCACTTGCTCAAACGTATCGAGTACCTCATAAGCCCCTTCAATCACTTTACCCACAACATCCCCTTTATGGGGTACACGCACTTCCCCTAATACATCACCGCACACCAAACCGTTGGAGCACACGGCTCTAAAGAGTCCCGGCAACATCTGATAACTGCTTGAGCCATCATGGCTATTCAACAAAATAATTTCAGGCACTTGTATACCCGTGATTTGGTCATGACGACGCAGCCTCAACATATGCTTGGTGTGCTCTCGACGGCTGATATCACGCACCCGAGTTTGGCAGGCAAAGAACGGATAGAAGCCTTCTTTTTGCAGGCTATCTAACAAGGTAATGGTCGGGATGTAGGTATAGCGTTCACTGCGGGAATCGTGCTTCTCTTCAGAAAATACACTCGGTACAGTACGGAATAACTCTTCGATAGTCAGTGGACGGTCACGGCGAATACTGTTAGCAGAGCCAAAACGCGAAGCTAATAAACTCATGATAAAACTCCGGATTAATCAATTAAGTGAAAAATGGCAGAGGATTCGGGATGTTGTGAAGCGTAGTCACGCAGCTGATAAAAGCGGTCGCACATCACTTCGCTTTCTGTTTGGAATGACCAGATGCTGTACAGGATAAGGCATATTGCAATGCCTGCGGCTTCTTGGCTCACCGTGGCTTCATTGCCGTTGTGCATGTTGAATAGGGTCAAGGTGTCTGCGTTGATATCGGGGTAGATAAAGGCACCGCCATTATTGATCGAGCCATACTCCCAATAACCGCCATGATACTCATCGCAAAATTGACCCATCGTGGTGAATATCACCACTTCAAAGGTGGTCCAACCTTTTACTGCACCAAAATGGTTGAGCCAAAAATCAAGGCGTTGTTCATCAGGGACTAATTCCATTGTGATAGCGGATTCGGTTGAATGATTCATAAGTTGAGACTCCAATAAAAAGAAATAAAAAAGCGCCAATCCTGTTAAGGACTGGCGCTGAGAGTGATGAATAATGAATTAACGTAGGAGCTTAAAAGAATAGGCTCCACAGGGATTTAGCGACGGAAACGATGCTATTTTTGACTGTACCAATCGTGCTTTTTATCAAGACAGGCAGGGGAAGGATGTCTATCAGCGTATCGACGATATCACTGACACATTGCCCAAAATCGTTACGTGCGGAGTTCTCTACGGATTGCGTCCGGTAAGTGTTGTTCAGTTGCCTAATTACCCCGCTACTGGCTTGCACCGGTAACGCCTGTATTAATTGCTCTGCTAATTCAGTGAGCTGAAAACCTTCTGTCGCAGAAACCGTCATCACAGGATGATGCGGCTTAAAGGCGATTACTACGGCTTGTTGCTTCAATTCTAAGTTAGCCGCTTGTTCAGGGGAGGGCTGGTGGCTCAGTTCATTCCATTGGCGGCAGGGCTCTATTTTGTCGGCTTGGTTCAACACAAAAAGAAAGCGGTTTGGTTGATAACCACATTGTTCAGTGAGAAAGCGATAGCACTGTTCATCGGAAGACCATGCACGATCATCCGCTTTCAATACCCAAATGATTAAATCCAGTTCTGGTAATAGATTACGATATAGTGGGTGGTACTCTTTATCTCGTTCGATACTTTCCCCCACGCCGGGTAAATCTATAAAGGCGAGCGTATGGTTGTTCATCGTCATACTGAAGCGCTGAGCATGCCGTGTACAGCCAGAAACATCATTCACAGGCGACAGGGTTGATTGGAATAGTGCGTTGATAAGGCTAGATTTTCCAGCTCCCGTCTTGCCCATTAGACCAATGGTGGGGGAGTAGTTGATTAGGTAGTTGAGTTGGTTGAAAAACAGATTTTTAAATGAAGCAGGAAAGGCAGAAATAACCCTTCCTAATTCAGGATATTCGTTCATATTGCTTCCTTGAAAATAAATTCATCATCATTCAAGGTAATAATATATATTTGAAATTGTTTTAATTTTTCTTTTCAACTAACGATATGAGTTCTTTAAGTGGATCTCGTGGCAAAACAATTTCTTCAATCATCGCCTCGATAATTTCGTTAATATTTTTATTATGATTTTTAGCTATTTCTTTTAATTTCAACATAGATGATTTTGAAATATACGTATTGAGTACAGCCTTATCTTTAACTCCATCACGATACTTTTTTTGGCTCCATGCCTTCCTTGTTTGAAATAAAAAAAGCTTTACACGTTCTACGGTTGAAATAACAGCCCAATAATCAAAACAGGAAACAATTATTTTCCATTTCTGATTTTTAATAAGAACATTAACATCATCATCAGTAGCAATATTTTCGCGCATCATCCTCTCTCCTATCCATTTTAACGCTTCAGTTTTTTTTGACAAAAATGAAAAAGGATCTGGATATTCTTTGGTAATAGATGAAGCTTTATCTCTCATTTGAAAAACTATCGCATTAAAATCTTTAGGGGTCATAAATAAAACTACAAAATCCAAAAAACAAACAATATAATGAAAAGGTATATTTTTACCCATCATTGGCATCAAATTTAAAGGTGAATAATTATACACTCCAGCCATAATTGATTTATGACCCATTTCTATAAGGTATTTATTATACGACTTCATGAGAAAGTTTAAGATAACAAATGATATTCTTTCATCCCTTAAAAAAGATAGTTGTTCTATTGGAATAGTTTTTCTCTCCACCTTTCTTAAATAATGATCAACATTATTTAAGACATTCCCGACATGCTGATTCAACTCACGAATTAGCGTATTAACATTCTTACCTCTTGCCTCGATAATCATTTTATAAAAATCTTCAGGTAATAGTGTTTTTTCTGAAAGCATACAGAATAGGACAGCATAATATTGTCTACACTCCAAATAATTATCATTTACATCTACACTTATCATACACTCTCTCCACCTAGTATTTTTTGCAGACCTTTACGCTGTATTTTACGTAGTATTTAAGATGTTATTATGCTACATAACAATCAGTATTTATGTGTTGAAAATCACTATAACCACACAAATTATTATTAGAATGAAGACTAATCTTTAGATAAGCTAATATCAGAGTTGAACTACTTGAAAAAGTATCAGTTCACCTTTGTTCAAAAGCGCTCTGTCACGGTCATCGGTGATGAGATAGAGAAGAGCCTTGCCGTGTTGGTATAGTATTATCTTAATAAAGAAAACCTATCCCATAACTACACCTAGAACATTAATCATTACCCTGTCACTGACTCACTAATTCATATGCTCATCATTTTTCTAAAGTGATGAATTCTTATTTTTAACAACATCCATTCTAGATATGAAAATAAAACCAACCAAAGGTATCAATCATGTCTAGAAACACCTACAACGAGCATTACATTCAAAAGATAAACCACACCATCCGTAAATCACTCTTAACCTATAATCGAGTTACTGCTATTCGAGTGGACTTGCGATTTCCTTCATCGGATATAATTCACTTAAGTGACTCCAATGCCATCACCCGATTTTTTGAATCGTTAAAAGCAAAAATAAATGCTGACCTAAAACGTAAAAATAAAATATGGAAGCGTAACCATTCATGCCCTTTGTTTTATGTATGGGTCAGAGAGTTTGGTGAGATAAAAAACAAAAAACACTACCATGTACTTTTGCTATTAAATAAAGATGTTTATTGGAACCTAGGTGATTTTATTAAAACCAAAGGGACGCTCTATGCATTAGTACAACAAGCATGGTGTAGTGCTATTGGTGTAA
>NZ_JAMPSW010000132.1:0-6867 GCF_028484855.1 Providencia sp. PROV033
GACAGCCATTAACTGAGTGGGAAGCCGAGCAAGAGCGAATCGAAGCAGAAAAGCAAATGTTAGCGTGGCACGAAGAAGCGCTAGAAATGAATGCAGCATTCGATAAGGCACTTGCTGAGCGCATCGAGTCAGACCATGAAATCGCCCTGCTCATGAATGAGAAATTCGACCGTGATTTAGCAGAAGCTAAAGCCGAAGCTGAGCGCCAACGTATTGAACACGAAGAAGAGTTAAAGCGACAAGCAGCAGAGCAAGCAAGATTAGCAGCAGAACAAAAAGCACAGCAAGAAATCGAAGCAGCAGCACAGCGCGAACGCGAAGCAAAGGAAGCAGCAGAACGCGCTGAACGTGAAAAGCAGGAAGCCATTCAACGTGCCGAGCAAGAAGCAAAAGAAGCCAAGGAAAAGGCTGAACGTGACGCCAAAGAAGCTCAGGAACGAGCCGAACGCGAGAAACAAGCAGCTATCGAAGCTGAGCGCAAGAAAGCGCAAGAAGCTGAACAAACGCGATTAGCGGAAGAAGAGCGTAAGCGTCAGGAAGATGCTAAACGTCAGGAAGACAAAGAACATCGCCGTGTATTTAATAAAGAAGCACTGCAGGCATTAGTCAGTAACGGATTTGATGAAAAATTAGCGACTGAATTTATTAAGCTAGTTGCTAGTAACCAAATCCCCCACATGACAATGAATTACTAATACCCACCGCACCAACACCAGAACCTAAATAACAATCGCTATCAATCGATAAGTGAGGGTTTCGCACATCCAGAGGTAAGCATGAATATTGATAAACATAAACTTTGTTTAGCTCAACAGCAAGCTGGAATTGCACGTTATCTCAAGGATGAGAACGGATGGAGCGAAGCAAACGAAACATTAAAAACAGCATACGGAGTACAACATGAACGCAAAGCAGAAACACGCAAAGCAACAGATATTCACCCTACTTCGCGAGTCTGAAATGACTGAGCAACAAGTCGAGTTGTTATTTGCTGATTGGAAATTTAAACAGCAATGCGAAAAGACAAATCGAATTCTTCGGCAAGTTAATTCTCGTGGAGCATACGCATTCACGTAAGGATGAGATATGAGAATTCAAATTTATAGCCCCGACCCTAGCTTTGAGATTGGAGAAATGGCTATTGATATTTACAACGAAATTGACGGAGAGGAACTTCGACAATTATCTGAATTAACCAAGGATAGGATTCTAAAGAAAATACAGGATGTGTTGAAAGAGAGGCTTATTCAATGAGAGAGGGAATTATTTACGGACTGAGCAACGAGGACTATCACAAGGATGAAGCGATAGGTTCAACGTCAGTCAAAGCTATGAGTGTTAGCCCTGCCAATCTGTATTTTAACCCATTTAAAGGAAGTAAATCGGCACAGATTGGAACGGCAATTCATGCAGCATTACTGGAGCCAGAAGTTTTTGAAAAGGATTTTATACTCAAACCAGACATTAAAGATAGAAGATCAAAAGAATATATAGATCTAAAAAAAATATATCAGCCTGACAATATTCTAATAAATAGTGATGTAGAAACGATTACTCGAATGATTGATTCGGCAAGGATGAATACTGACTTTATGGATTACATAATGGCAAAGGGAAAATCAGAAGTATCGATGTTTGCCACATGCCCGATTACTGGTTTAAGACTTAAATGTCGGTTCGATAGATTATCAGACTCCCACCCTTACCCGCTTGATGTCAAAAGTTGCATGGATGCAACTGAGCGAGGTTTTAGTCAGGCATTCGGTAAATATCACTACCATATTCAAGCCGCCTTTTATCTGTACGTTTTAAAGCTAACTACAGGGATTGAGTTAGACCAGTTTTGCTTCTTTGCACTTCAAAATAAACCGCCTTATACCAATTGCATGTATTACATCGGCACGGAATCGCTGGAGCTTGGTTATAAGCACATGCACGAAGCATTACGCAAAATTAAAGAATGCATTGATGACGAATCACTACGAACTGAAGGAATAGTTCTGCCACCGAGTGAAATCAATGTTCCTAATTACTTATTCGATGATGAATATTTAGACGATGAGGTGTATCTCTAATGGACTTATCACGCACAATCATTCCAAAGTCAGATCAGCTTAACTTTGAAGATGTTCAATCTACCCCGATAACAGCAACTATCAAATCAGTAAGAGAAGGCTCTAAAGACCAGCCAGTGTTTATTGACCTCGTTGGTTATGACGGTCGCCCATATAAGCCATCAAAATCAATGCGGAGGGTTTTAATTGGCGGTTGGGGTAATGATGGTCATGCATGGGCTGGAAGGTCACTAACATTAATTGGAGACCCAACAGTTAAGTTTGGCGGCGTTGCGGTAGGCGGTATAAAAATTCACGCTATGAGCCATATTGAAAGCGACCTGTCATTCATGCTCTCTGTGTCTCGAGGAAAGCGCGCAGAGCACAGAGTTAAAAAGCTAATGACAAACTTTGATTTGTTATCTGATTTTACTGGAAAATCTGGAGAAATGACTCCAGAGCAATTAGACAGGTCATATAACTGGCTAAAAAATAAATTCACTGGTGATGCTGAGAGCCTAGAAAAACTAGAGGTGGTTTACCAAAGCGCAAAATCTGACATGGAGAAAAGCTGATGGCTAGTCGCGGAGTAAATAAGGTAATTCTCATTGGTCACTTAGGGCAAGACCCTGAAATTCGCTATATGCCTAACGGTGGCGCAGTAGCAAATATCACACTAGCTACATCGGAATCGTGGCGTGATAAACAATCGGGTGAAATGCGCGAAAAAACAGAGTGGCATAAAGTGATAATTTTCGGCAAGTTAGCTGAAGTTGCAGGTGAATATCTGAAAAAAGGCTCACAAGTCTATATCGAAGGTTCTCTGCAGACCCGTAAATGGCAAGACCAAAGCGGTCAAGACCGATACACAACAGAAGTCGTTGTGAATGTAGGCGGCTCTATGCAAATGTTAGGTGGTAACGGTGGCAATCAGGCATGAAGCCAGCAGCCAGCGCGACAGCCTCAGCAGCCACGGCAAGCGCCGCAGAATGAGCCACCTATGGATTGGGATGATCAAGAAATCCCCTTCTGACCCTTCCCTATGTGATTTAACCAAAGGATATAACCATGCCTGTAACTACTGATGTAGTGAAAGTCTATTACTCGCCAACTAGGAATAGGCGATATTTCAGCAAGGAAGCTGCAATAAAAGCCGAAGCCAAAGCGAGAATATTCAAGAAGTACCCTTCTGAGCCGTATGAATCCGACACTGGATATGCTGGCTACAACATTTGCGCTGATAGACCTGAATTTTATCAACGAGCATTACGTTTTCTTTCTTACCTAATAAAGAAAAACATCAATTAAATCAGGATATATTTGCAAGGATGCAAACAGGAGATAGATATGAAAACAGAATACATTTACATCTGCGCTCAAGCTTACTGTAACGATCAAGGCAGTGGCATTAATTACTACACAGATTATCAAAGGTTCGATAACCGTAACGATGCCATTAAAAACGGATGGCAACAGCGTGAATCTGACGATTTTAATATCGGTGTTTTAGTTAATGGGCGTCTGGTATCAGTTGATTGGATGGCTAAGCCAGTTACCACCAACCCTGAATCATTACTCAGAATTGAAGATGAATTGGGATTAATTTAACTCGCAGGGATGCATTAAGAGGAATGAATATGAAAGTCTATCTCGACGACGAGCGCATAACGCCAGATGGATTTGTGCGTGTTTACTGGCCTGATGAAGCAATTAAATTACTGGAAACTGGCGAGGTTGAGCTAATTAGCCTAGACCATGATTTAGGTGATGATGAACGCGGCACGGGCTACGACGTTTTATTGTGGATAGAAGAACAAGTTTATTTAAATGGATTTAAAGCGCCTGAAATTATTGTTCATTCTTCTAATTCATCAGCACGTCATAAAATGGAATTAGCAATTGCAAATATTAAAAAGGTGGAGTGATGGATAAATCAAGGAAGCAATTTGAAGAATGGTTTGCACCACAGAAAGAAGAAATGAAGCGGAATGGGTTAGGTATGATTTCGATAACGAGAATGCACCAGCGTCAGTTATCAGCATGGCAAGCATCACGCGAGAGTTTGGAAATTGAATTGCCAAAAAAATGTAATACATCCATAGCTGGAGATACAAAAACAAAATATTACTTCAATGGAATAAATGAAGGTATTGATAAATGCAAGCAGATACTAATCAGCAACGGAGTGAAAATAAAAAATGAATAAAAATGAAATTAGAGTTTTGACTTCTTATGTAAAGGGAATGATTGCAGATAATAAAGAGCCAGAAAAGAAAGTTATTATTGCATTGTGTGATGAACTGGAGAGAATAACTAATTTAAATCCTGTTGGTTATATGGAATCAAATGGCGTTGATTATATTAATAAGCATGGATTCACTCATATTAACGCCGAGCAATCAGGCTCAATAAATATCCCTCTATATAAATTAGATTAAATAACCATGCAAATAATCGGATATGTATTACTCATGCTAATACAGGGTTCTGCTGTGCCTGTTACAGAGCAAATATACACACAGCAAGAATGCGAGAGCCGTGCCATGCAGATAATGCAGGTGCGGGATGTTGAGATAGTTTGTGGGGAGGCATTCAGATGAGCGAAATTAAATCACTAGCAGATGGTGATGAATTAAATAACGAAACATGGAATAACTTTATTGAGCGGCTTAAATATCACAATCAAGGTGAAGGTGTTAATTATCATGCAACTGCTTACCCTATATTCACTGTAAGAGAGAAAGTAACCGTTACTGGCAGCGAAGATGATAACGTGGGGATTTGCTGTGAGGGTGAATACTTCGATGATGTTAATGATGCGTTCGACTGGCTAGATGAAGAAACAAAAAACACACTGAAATCTCAATCCGAAGAAGATGCTAAGTGCTCGTGGAGCAATTTAAGCGACTACGACAAAGCTAACTCAATCATTGATGCAATGATGGATGGTAAAATTAAATATGTTGGTGATGAATAATGAATAAATACACCGAACTATCTGACTTCGAGATTAATAAAAAGATATTCATTCTCGATTGCAAAGAAAATGGCATTCAATATAAAAATATTGAGCAAGGAAAGGGAAGATTTAGCTTTTTTAGCCGACGATTAAAAGCACAGATAAAATATGATAATGAAGAAGAATGGGTGGAAACTGAATGGGTTGATGCATTTAGTAATCAAATGGCGATGAATTTAGCTGAAGTGAATAAAATAGCCATGATACCGAAAGATGGAATTTGGCAATGTGGCTCTGGTTGGAATGTGGCAGAAGATAAAAAACTAACTCGTGCAATATGCCTAGCATATTTATTAATGAAGGATGCGGAGAATGAAGGCTGACTACGGAGGTAGCCATACACCAAAGGAATTGCGTGATAGATGGCAAACTCCCCTACCTTTATTTACAGCATTGGACGCTGAATTCGGTTTCTATTTAGATGCCGCCGCAGATAAAAATAACCACCTTTGTTCTCATTACCTTACCGAAAAAGACGACTCACTAAATTGTGATTGGGAAAGTTACGGCGCTATTTGGGTGAATCCCCCGTACAGCGAAATTCAGCCATGGATTAATAAAGCCGCCGAACAATGTAAAAAGCAATTGCAACCTGTCGTAATGTTAATTCCGTCTGATACTTCCGTCGGATGGTTTAATTCGGCATTAGAAACAGTTGATGAAGTGAGATTAATTACAGGAGGAAGAATTTCATTTATTAACGCTGGTACAAATAAACCAGTTAACGGGAATAACAAAGGCTCAATGCTTTTAATATGGCGCCCTTACATTAAACCACGAAAGATAATTAGCACTGTCGATAGAGATGAATTAATAAATATCGGCAACAAAATATTAAATGAATGGAAAATATCATAGGTGAATTATGACACCACAGGAAATGGAGAATGGACGCAGAGCTATTGCAAGGGAATGCAAGCAAGAATTAGAAAATAACAAGCCGCTTAATGATGTAAAACGAAAATCAATTCTCAACAAGCACCTAAATAAATTCACCACTTAGCTATCGCCAGACCAATTAAAGAAAACGACCGTAAATATATGGCTTAGTGTTTATGTTGAAAAGTTACATAAGGAAGAAAAGCATGGATAACGTAAATAAGATTCTAATTTGCAGAACTGAAATACAGGAAATGCTCGGCGGGATATCTAGAACAACATTCTATTACAAGCGCAAAGAATGGGAAAAAGAAGGAACTCCGTTCCCTGCCCCTGATAAAAACCACCAACCAATTAAAGGCGGCGGCACTTTATACAGATATAGAGAAGTTATGAATTTCTTCAAGAATAAAGGTTACTTTGATAGTTGCTCGATGTGATCTGCAAGCATATTCGCAGATTCTATCTGCTCCTTTATATATTCATATCTGTCATACACAGCGAGAATACCAGCGAGCTTATGTCCAAGGATTTTTTCGGATACATGCGGCAGGACGCCAAGCTCACCCATTTTTGTTTTCGCTGTTCTTCGCAAGTCATGGGTTGACCAATCATCTACTCCCATTTTTACGCCAACCTGCTTTGCCATTTGCAACAGAACGCTGGCTGACATCGGTCTGTCTTCTTGTATAGCAGCAGGTGGAAATGCTTGCTCAAATGATGGGTAAATTTCAAAGGCTTCTTTTAGTAATGAAACCGATTTATTTGATAGCCCTCGATTGAAAGCCTCACGAGTTTTTGAAATTTCCGCAGGAACATGCCAAACTTGGTTATCTAAATCAAAGTCTGATTTTTTAGCCATTCGCAGTTCAACACCACGGCACCCAGTTAGTAGCACTAGCTTAATAAATATTT
>NZ_JAMPSW010000133.1:0-6809 GCF_028484855.1 Providencia sp. PROV033
ATTTTTCAATAATCAAAAAAATGCTTTAAATTACATCGCGTGTTTATTTGTAATATAGCGAGAAAATAAAACACGTCGATTGTCATGTAAGCGTCATTTGCAAGAGATATGGCTGTCATCTGTCTGTCATGTATTGGCGATATTTCTGTCATTTCTCGGTGATAAATTCTCTCTCGAACATAAGCTGCGTGAATTCGCACATTTCAGTGTAAATCTCAGCGAATAAATTTTAGTCATCATAAAAGAGAGAAATTGACATGGCATCGATAAAACAGTCGGCTCTAGCACTGATGCTTGGTTTTGCGTTTAGTTGTCAGGGAATAGCAGCCACCACAATTCCATTTTGGCATTCAATGGAGGGGCAGCTTGGTGAAGAAGTGAATGACCTTGTCACTCGCTTTAATGAAACGCATCCTGATTACAAAGTGGTTCCTACCTATAAAGGGAATTATGAACAAAGTCTTGCTGCGGGAATAGCCGCATTTCGTTCCGGTAATGCCCCTGCTATTTTGCAAGTTTATGAAGTGGGCACGGCAACGATGATGTCATCTAAAGCCATTAAGCCAGTCTATGAAGTCTTTAAAGAGGCTGGCATTGATTTCGATGAATCCCAGTTTGTTCCTACCGTCTCCGGTTACTACAGCGACGCAAAAACAGGTCACCTGTTATCTCAACCTTTCAATAGTTCTACGCCGGTTCTCTATTACAACAAAGAGGCTTTCAAAAAAGCAGGTTTGAATCCAGATGAGCCACCAAAAACATGGCAAGACCTTGCTCAATACACTGAAAAATTACGTGAGTCGGGAATGAAGTGTGGCTATGCGAGTGGCTGGCAGGGATGGATTCAAATCGAAAACTTTAGTGCATGGAATGGGTTACCTGTTGCAACGAAAAATAATGGGTTTGATGGTACGGATGCAGTTTTGGCATTTAATACACCAGATCACGTAAGGCACATTGAACTGCTACAAGACATGAATAAGAAAGGGACGTTCAGTTATTTAGGACGTAAAGATGAGCCAACCGAAAAATTCTATAACGGGGATTGTGCCATTATTACGGGGTCTTCCGGTTCTCTAGCCAATATCCGTAAACACGCCAAGTTTGATTTTGGTGTTGGTATGATGCCATACGACGCGCAAATTCCAACTGCGCCACAAAATGCCATTATTGGCGGTGCGAGTTTATGGGTGATGGGGGGCAAAGATCCCGCAACTTATAAAGGCGTTGCGGAATTTATGAAGTTCCTTGCTGAGCCTGAGAATGCCGCAAAATGGCACCAGAATACGGGGTATTTACCGATTACCACTGCGGCGTATGAATTAACCCAAAAGTCGGGTTTTTATGACAAAAATCCCGGTGCAGATATTGCCACGCGTCAAATGCTCAATAAGGCGCCTCTCCCTTATACCAAAGGATTACGCTTAGGGAACATGCCACAGATTCGTACCATTGTGGATGAAGAGTTGGAATCAGTATGGTCCGGTAAGAAAACCCCACAGCAAGCATTAGATGCTTCTGTTGAACGGGGTAACCAATTATTACGCCGCTTTGAAAAATCCACTCAGTAATGAGTCCTTTCGCCCCTCTGATGGCATGCAGAGGGGCGCTGCATCACATCTGATTTATTGGGTTGCTTATGTCATCATCTCGTCCCGTATTTCGCTCCTGCTGGTTGCCTTATGTCCTTGTATTGCCGCAATTAATCATTACGGTCATTTTCTTTATTTTGCCCGCAGGGCAAGCCCTATGGTACTCCCTACAACGTATTGATCCTTTTGGATTATCCAGTGAATTTGTGGGATTGGAAAATTTCACTCAACTCTTTAGCGATAGCTATTATGTCGACTCTTTTTATACCACGATGATTTTTAGCGCGTGGGTCGCGGGGTGTGGGTTAGTGGTTTCACTTTTTTTTGCTGCGTTAGTTGACTATGTGGTGAGAGGGAGTCGTTTTTACCAAACATTGATGCTGTTGCCTTACGCAGTAGCTCCCGCTGTGGCGGCGGTGTTATGGATGTTTCTCTTTAGCCCAGGAAGAGGATTAATCACCTATGGTTTGGAGGCGATTGGGTATGATTGGAACCATGCACAAAACAGTGGGCAAGCCATGTTTTTAGTGGTTCTAGCGTCAGTTTGGAAACAAATTAGTTATAACTTTTTGTTTTTCTTTGCTGCGTTGCAGTCGATTCCTAAATCTCTGATGGAAGCCGCTGCAATCGATGGTGCGGGTCCTATTCGACGCTTCTTTAAAATATCTTTACCACTGATTACCCCTGTCAGCTTCTTTTTACTGGTCGTGAATTTGGTGTATGCCTTTTTTGATACCTTTCCGGTGATTGACGCGGCAACGGGAGGGGGACCCGTACAAGCAACCACAACACTCATTTATAAAATTTATCGTGAAGGTTTTTCGGGACTCGATCTCTCTTCATCCGCAGCACAGTCAGTCATTTTGATGGGATTGGTGGTCATCTTAACGGTAGTTCAATTTCGTTTTATCGAACGTAAGGTGCGTTACCAATGATTGAAAAAAATCGAGGGTTGAGCCTATTTAGTCACTCAATGCTGATACTTGGAATTTTGGTGATTTTATTTCCACTGTATGTGGCGTTTGTTGCCGCGACGCTGGACGATAAAGCGGTTTTTGATACTCCGATAACGCTGATCCCTGGTACCCATTTATGGGAAAACCTGACCTATATCTGGAATAACGGCGTCGCAGCAAACAGTGCACCATTTTGGTTAATGCTGGTGAATAGCGCCATTATGGCGCTGGTAATTGCGATAGGAAAAATCACGATTTCGATGCTATCAGCGTTTGTGATTGTTTGGTTCCGTTTCCCATGCCGTAGTCTATTTTTTTGGATGATTTTCATTACGTTAATGTTGCCTGTAGAAGTCCGTATTTTTCCTACTGTAGAGGTCATTTCCAGCTTAAACATGGTGGATAGTTACTCTGGGTTAACCTTACCGTTGATGGCATCAGCCACTGCCACTTTTTTGTTTCGTCAATTTTTTATGACGTTGCCGGATGAGTTAATTGAAGCCGCACGTATTGATGGTGCCTCCCCAATGCGTTTTTTCCGCGACATTGTATTGCCATTGTCTAAAACAAACTTATCCGCACTATTTGTGATCACGTTTATCTACGGTTGGAATCAGTATTTGTGGCCGATTTTGATCGTCGCAGACCCGAGTTTAGGAACAGCAGTGGCTGGGATCAAAGGCATGATTGCTTCTGGAGAAGGGACAACACAATGGAACCAAGTGATGGCAGCAATGCTGCTGACACTCATTCCTCCTATTCTTGTTGTATTAGCGATGCAGCGTGCTTTTGTACGTGGCTTAGTCGATAGTGAGAAATAACCATGGCAGAATTAAAGCTTCAAGCCGTCACCAAAAGTTGGGACGGAAAAAATCAAGTCATTAAGCCGCTTACGGTAGATGTCGCCGATGGCGAATTTATTGTTATGGTGGGACCTTCAGGGTGTGGAAAATCCACGTTATTACGCATGGTGGCAGGGCTAGAGCAAGTGACCAGTGGGGACATTTGGATTGACCGAAAACGCGTGACGGAATTGGAGCCAAAAGAGCGTGGTATTGCGATGGTTTTCCAGAATTATGCGCTTTATCCTCATATGAGTGTTGAAGAAAATATGGCGTGGGGATTAAAAATTCGCGGGCTTGGGAAAGAAATCATTCGTCAAAAAGTACAGGATGCAGCCCGTATTTTAGAACTTGATGGTTTATTAAAGCGCCAGCCTAGAGAGCTCTCTGGCGGTCAACGTCAACGGGTGGCTATGGGGCGTGCGATTGTCCGCGATCCTGCGGTATTTTTGTTTGATGAACCGCTTTCTAACCTCGATGCAAAATTACGCGTGCAAATGCGCCTTGAGCTACAGCAACTACATCGACGTTTAAAAACTACCAGTTTGTATGTCACGCATGATCAGGTGGAAGCGATGACATTGGCTCAGCGAGTGATGGTGATGAATAAAGGCATCGCAGAGCAAATTGGTTCACCAGTCGAGGTGTATGAACGTCCTGCTAGCCGTTTTGTGGCAAGCTTTATTGGTTCCCCCGCGATGAATTTGTTGGAAGGAAAAATAAGTACTGATGGCGCATGTTTTGAATTAAACGGTGGAATGCAATTACCTCTAGAGAGAACATATTTACAGTGGGTAGGGCATGCGCTAACGTTAGGTATCCGACCGGAACATTTGCAATTAGGCTCTGAATCATCAGGGGGGATTCCCCTTGAAGTCGACACACTCGAAATGTTAGGTGCCGATAATCTTGTGCATGGTCAGTGGGCTGGACAAAAAGTGATTGTACGTCTTGGTCATGAACATCGACCCCAAGTAGGTACAACACTATGGCTTCATCTTCCTGAAGCCCATCAGCATTTTTTTGATACTCAATATGGACACCGTTTATGAATCTTTGGCCTTATCCTAAAATTGTTGCTCATCGTGGTGGTGGAAAATTAGCCCCTGAGAATACCCTTGCCGCCATCGATGTCGGAGCAAAATATGGTCATACGATGATTGAGTTTGACGCTAAATTATCCCGCGATGGTCAAATTTTTCTGCTTCATGATGATACCCTTGAGCGCACCAGTAATGGGCATGGTATTGCGGGGGATTTCGATTGGAGTCAGCTAATCAAAATAGATGCGGGAAGCTGGTATAGCCAAGAGTTTGCTCATGAACCCTTGCCATTGCTGTCACAAGTCGCGGAGCGTTGCCAGCAACATAACATGATGGCAAACATCGAAATTAAACCCACAACGGGCTTAGAAACCGAAACAGGAACTGTGGTGGCTCTCGCTGCTCGTCAATGGTGGCAGGGGCAAACAGCGCCATTACTCTCTTCATTTTCAATTGAATCCCTTGAAGCGGCTCAGGCCGCTGCCCCCGAATTGCCACGCGGTTTACTACTCGAAGAGTGGCGTGAAGATTGGCGAGAACTCACGGGGCGCTTAGATTGTGTGTCTATTCATTTGGACCACATTTTACTGGATAAAGCGCGAGTTGATCTTTTGAAACGTGCTGGCTTATTTATTTTGGTGTATACCGTGAATGACCCTGATCGCGCTAAATTATTATTAGACTGGGGGGTGGATGCAATTTGTACCGATCGTATTGATCTAATCGGTCCAAACTTCCCTGTAAAGTAGAACAGCAATCCCTTTGTTTTTAAAGCTCCCCCAATAAGCCTATTGCTTATTGGGGGAGCTTTTCCATTGTGTAAATAAGTAATTTATTCAATTAAAAACAATGAGTTAGTTTGTCAAGTGATTATCGGTAATTAGGATTAACTTTTTTCCTTTTTCTTGAAAATATTGGTTAGTATCTCGTCATCACACGGATAAGGATGGCAGTCGATATGACAATGCAGCTCATTGCTAGACCTCATGATTCGGCTTTTAAAGGTTTTATGAGCAAAGTCGATAATGCGCGAGATTTCTTTGAAATCTATCTTCCGAACCGCATTAAACCACTTTGTAATTTGGATACACTGAAGCTAGCGAGTGCTTCATTCATCGATAAAACCTTGCGGTCTCGTTTTTCAGATATGCTTTATTCTGTTCAAACTCTCAAGGGAAAAGGGTATTTCTACCTATTAGTTGAACATCAATCTACCCCCGATAAGCTGATGGGATGGCGGCTTATGCACTATGCATTCTGTGCAATGAACCAACATTTGCAGCAAGGAAATAACGCATTACCACTGGTGGTACCTATCTTGTTTTATCATGGGAAACAGTCGCCTTATCCCTATTCACAGGTATGGACTGATTGTTTTCCGTGGGCAGATTTAGCCTATGACCTCTATTGCAATCCATTGCCGCTGGTGGACGTGACGGTAGCGAGTGACGATGAAATTGTGAATCACCGAAAAGTTGCTGCAATGGAGCTCGTGCTTAAACATTCTACATTGAGGGATGACCTGATAGTGCTATCCGAGCGTTTAGCTCAGGTGATTAGTGAGAATGAAAACCACCGTGATGATGTGATTTTAATCATTAACTATCTGTTTAGTGTGATGGATACCCCGACATACACTCAGATAGTCAAAACATTAATTGAACAAACCGAAGGGTATCAGGAGACTGTCATGACGATTGCTGACCGTTTAAGAAATGAAGGGTTAGAAAAAGGCTTAATAAAAGGTAGAGAAGAAGGAAAAGCAGAAGGAAGAGAAGAAGCTCGGCAAGAGGAGCAAGCGATAGCTAGACAGCGAACTTACACTCAAGTTATTACCAGTTTGGACCTTGGCTTAAGTATTGACATTATCAGTAAAATTACAGGGTTACCACATTCTGAAATACAAGCTATGCGCTAAAATAATACAGGGCAGAGTTAACGTAACAGTGAACTCTGCCCTTTTTCAATCTATTGTATTAGAAGTTAATTTTTAATGTCGCATTCACACCACTTGAGTTGACATCACTGTTGTATTGACCTTGGTAAGATACGCCGAGAGTCGTCGATTTGTTAAGTTGAGCATCAATACCTAAGCCAATTCCAAACAGATTATCCAGCTTACCGCCACGGATTTTGGCTTCGCCAGTATCTGATAAGAACAGCATGGCTTCAGGGCGATTATCACCAAATAAGTGGCTGGCTGAAACATCGCCTTTCAGGGCTAAATTAACGTTACCCGCGGCGAATGGGTAGCCACCACGTAAACCGACAGTACCAACTTGGATATCTTGGTTGTCAGTTTTAGTGGTGAATTGCATATTACCCACTTGTTCATGCAGATTGTCACTGGTGACATGTAACCAGTTAAATCCAGCA
>NZ_JAMPSW010000134.1:0-6728 GCF_028484855.1 Providencia sp. PROV033
GCACAAATATGGTGACTATTATTTTTATTGTTTGTCCAATAATTTATTTTCTTTATTTTTCCTAATTTATTTTTAATCATGTTGTGGATCTTTTGAAAGTAATACCCATGCTTTTCTTTTTTAATGTTAATTTTCATATTTATATCCTCTTTTGATTCATAGGTTGATATATATCGGGTAAGACAGAGTCTATTTTTGTTCTGACATTAGATTGTTACGTGGTTTCAATGAAACTATCATCGAAAATTAAGCGTTTAACTCGGAATGAAAATATTAAAAATAACTACATTCGTGAAAAACATCTATTTGCTAGATAAGTTATATCATGATGACGTTGATATTATTTCGGAGGTTGTGGTGGGGGGCGGTGAATATGACATTCACTGAATATTCCGTGTATTTGACCCTATATTTCCAGACACTTTTTATCACTTATTTCATGATGAATTCGACGCCACAGGTACTCTCGCGGAGAACGATAACCCAGCGTATTGTGGGACTGCCATTCATTATAATGCTCCAAGATTATAGGATAGATACGCTGAGCCATTGTCTGCCAACCATTCAATTGACTTTGAATGTATGGGGCCAAAAGGGAATTTTAGCGCTTTGGAATGCCTGTATTATGCATCATCTGAAACGTTTAAATCTATGTTCTCCAGTGGCGTAATGTCACTCTTGGTTCCCTCAGTATTTTTGATGGCGGTAAAACCAACTGGAGACGTGATTGTCATTACCTTTTACAAAAATGAGCTCTTTATTTTTTAGGGCGTTTTGCCCAGGCGGCGCGCATGATGGGCATAAATATTGGCGGGATAATGCCCATTTTGGGTAATGGGATGTTCACTGTTACATCGGGGGATGTTTCAAACCATACATCATTAAAGGGCAATTTTTGAAGCCGGTTTAGGTCGAACTTTGTCGGGACATCCAGCCCAGCGGTATCTAGTTGTGTATCAATGACGAATTCCCCATCGTAGACTTTACCAATCTGCGATGTTCCATAAGTAATCAGTATTGCATGAATATCAGTAAACACGTTCAAAACAAGTCCGGGGCGTGGATATGGCCCCGGATTGTCTAAGTCCTCACTGTGAGGGAATTTACACCAGAGAATGTCTCCTGGTTCTGGTAATGGTTTAAAGTCAGTGGCCATACGCAATCCTGCTTATTTAAATAAAGGAGAATCCAGATCTTCTTCTGAAATTTCCATACCGGACATTTTCTTTATTGCTGCATGTTGAGCATCGGTCAGTGGACCGTTATCAAGTTCATAAGCTGGCAGCACATTACAGGCGAGGTAGCGTAACGCTTTATGGACCAATTCAGTCTGATTGAGCGCCAGTTCGTCCATAAGACGAATGAAAGTGTCTTCGCTTACACCGTATTCGTTGTCGAGTGCGCGTAATTGGAACAGGAATTTCTTCGGCGCAGTGCGTGTGTGGCCTTCCACTTTGCTTTTAACGGCGCTAGAGCGACGTTTGACTGTCGGGATGGCATGAGTTGCCGCGATTGGTGTCATGATATACCTCTCTACTTATTGCTATATGGAAAGTATATAGCAATAGAAGGTTATTTGCCATATAGATTATATATAGCGTCATATCTAGTTGAAGCAGCCAGAGGTTGAATAGGCGATAGAACATTTCCAGGGCGCTGTGTTTGGATGTGAATTAGTTTAACATCTGACTTAATTGACGGTACAAGGCTTGTGCGCTTTTTTTGTAGCCATTCGCTGATAAGTGAACATTGTCGGCACTCGCTAAACCGTGAGATTGCCAATTGCGGATAGCGCAAGGTCCACCCATGTTGGCTTGCCAATCCCAAAATAGAGCATGCTCTTGCGCGGCAATGTGTTTTTGAATCTGAATGACGTTCATTAAATTCACCGGCATTTGTGCACGGCAGCTTGTGGCATGATTGAATTTAATGGAATCGCTCGGTCCCACTAACATAATCACGGCATGCGCGGATTGCTTGCGAATTTGCTGAATTTTATCTTGCAGATTTTGCGCGTATGCGGCGAGATCCAAGGTGTCATTAAAGGCTTCATTGGTGCCAAATGCTAAAATAACCATATCCGGTGACATTTGCGCTAATGTTGCGCTCCATTGGGACTGCCATTTATCCAACATATTGAGTGTTGCGCCATTTAAGCCGATGGCCGATAACATCACGCCGGGTTTGTTTGAACGTATGACCCAGCCGCCCAAGTTGAGATGATGGGCACTGTCCACGGAGATGGTTGAGGGTAATTGGGTACTGACTGGCGGCGATAATTGCCAACGATTGCCGGTTGCGGGCAATGCCAGACTTTGGCGTGATGACGATGAAACCTGCATCAGGCTACCGGTTGTACTTTGGTATAACGCTTGTAAGTAGTACCCCTTTTGGCTGGTGTGTAAAGGCTTGAGCAGTATACGGCTTTTATCGCTTTTGGGCTGGGCAATTAAACCGCCTAAAGGGTAGTTAGCGCGTTTATCTTTGCGACTACTGGAGAGTAACCAATCTGATTTATCGCTCAGGCGATTAAGGGTGGCAGTGCGTTGACCGGGGATCGCAATGGGCGGGACAAACCCCGGCCCTGCATCGCCATAATGCTGTTGGAACAAGTGTCTTAGCTCCCCAGTAAAAAAATCGGCAGCGGTATGAGAGTCACCGATTTGGACGATATGAACTTGCTGGTTGCCTTGATGTAATTTTGCGGCGAACTGCATTAAGTTGGGCTCTGCGTTATTGACCAATTGCCCTCGTGTTGTCGGTGCAGCTCCATAGGACTGTAATGTGTTATGTGTTTCAGTAGCTATTGTCGTCAGGGGGGACAGTAAAGTTGCTAGCAGTAATGTATTCAGGGATAGTTTGATTCCTGCTCTCATCGTGGTGGTTCTCCATATAGTGAGTGTATTCTGGGGGAAGGGGCAGTGCCGTTTGGATGATATGTTCTGGTGATGATGTCACTGCCGATGGTGTGGTGTATCTGGCATTGTTCTGGTGTGCCTCTTCAATACGTTTCTTCGAAATGGGTATGTTCTCTCGGTCCTTCACCTGATGGTATTTGCCCTTATTTTTTTCGAGGGCATTGACTGCCGTTTCAAAGAGCAATACACCCCGCTCCTCATTGGTGTAATCCACATCGATACGGTTATCTAAATCACTGGCCAACTGCGTGATGGTCAGAAGTGTCGGATCCTCAATACAGGCATGAAGGTGACCGTGATAATCCTCAGGACGGGTGGTCTGGCAGATGTCCAGTATTTGATTGACTCTTTCTTGGGAAATTGGGCGTCGGCGTTCAGCGGCGGGGACTTCCCGACACAGGTCGTTGAAATCGGGGCGACGAATAGGGACGTAGCGGTTAATTTTGACGTCCAGCTTGGAAATTTTCTCGCTATCGGGAATGTAGATAGAATTACTGCGGACGAGTTGATCTTCAAAGACAATGATGCCTTCTCCTTCCTTCAGCGATTTGAGTTCATTCAACTGGATGTTGTCTTTGTCGCGAAATTCGATGCGGTCAATATCTTGATAGCTCCCCATGCCGGTACGTTCCATGGTGCGCTGCTCGGCATATTGACCGGTTCCCCCGACGGCTCGGATCATCTTCAGGGTGTCTTCGGTATCCTCTGTTTTCATGAACTGTTTGGTGCCGAGGTTAGCGTTGACCGAATGGACCTCTTTTCCGTGTTTTAACATGGCCTGCAGGTCTTGACCCAGGATAACGAGCATGTAACGGAGGCTTCGCATCTGGGCGGCCAGTTTTTCCAGCCCAGGGGCGAAGTAGTAACCCACCTCGTCACACAGGAGCATGAACGGAAATTTACTGGCGAATTTCTTCACGGTCAGAGTGTGTTCCGGTGAGCCCTCTATTTTGTTACCCAGATCTTTCGCGATATTCATTCTGATGTCGGAAATGTAGAGCTTACCTAATGTGGCCGCTTCGTTATCAGAGAGCTCAAGCGCGGGGATCAGAACCACTAATGTACGGTCGTTATGCAAGATATCCTGCATATCGATGTCTCCGCCGTTTTTGGGAAAGACGTGACCGTAGGTATCATTGAACATGCTGAGCATGCGGGTAAATTGCTGGATGAGATACCCATGCTGATCGAGGGCACCTTGCGACCATTCCGCTGGGCGGGTGATCAGGTTCATATCAAAACCCGCGAGGTTCGCCAGGTAGTTTTCCATGGGCTTATAGCCTTCTTCGTGCCAGCCTTGTTCCAGCGCTTCACGGTACAGTCCGACAAACTTAACCAGGGGAAGATAGGATTGAATGACATCCTGGGTGAGTAAAATGTTGTCTCTGGCTCGTTTGTAGCACAGGGCATAAATTAGCGCGTTCATCATGGCACGGGCTTTGTCTTTCCAGCCTTCGTCGCTGCCATTACCTGCAGGTTGCAAAGACTCCATCAACTGTGTAATGAAGGTTGGACTTCCATAAGCGAAAGGGTTGGTGCCGTTTGATTGTGGTCGGGATTTATCACCGAGTAACAATTTCTTGAATCTGTCATCATTACCGGTGATGAAGTTGAGGACGTGCCAGTCATCTTCTTGGCCGAATCGCCTTGCCATCGACCACGTCGCGACGGCGAGGTCGATTTGAGCCTTACCGTCCGAGATGCAGCAACCGCGGGCCCAGCACAGTGAATTGAGGTACATGCTGTAGAGGGTTTCTGTTTTCCCGCCCCCAGTGGTGGCCATAATTTGCATATGGCGCAGGGCATCAGCGGTTTGTAACCACAGTTCCTTGCCTCGGTCTTTTTTTCGGGCTGTGCCCAAGCACAGTGTACCTTCTGATTTACCGCGAACAATTTTGGGCAGGTTTAGGTTGAGGAGAGGAATGTTCCAACTGTGCTCACGCTCGGTTGAGAGGTCCAGGCCGCCAACGTCCATCGGTATCCGCAGTGGTAAGCGAAAGCGCTGATCGCTAAATGCGACCAGCAGGATGATGTTGAGTGGTAACGATAGCAGCAATGTCGCCGGCCATAGAGCGCCGACGAGTAGCGAAAATACCAGAAGCAATTGCACGGTGGCTGGCGCCAGAAATAGGCGTTCGGCGAGATGACCGTGAACCAATCGGCTTATTCGTCCACTGTCTACGGGTCCGTGGCGTCCTTTCAGATCCATAATGCCTCCTTATGGGTGGCTATTGAGGAATGACTGCAGTGCGGTATCACTGACCATCGCTTGCAACGGGATCATTCGGCCATCATCGCTGATAACGGTGGGTGTGCCCGGCATGCGATACAGCTCAAAGGCTAGGTCGTTACGCGATAGCGCCAGTTTTCCCGCCTCACAAGCTGCTGGGGCAATATCCGCTTTCGCTTTATCTGTTAGGTTGAGCATGCCTGCCGCGGGGGCATTTAGGGTCTTCCACATTTGCGCACGTTTCTCTGGCGGGGCGCAGAGTATGGGGATGACGTCGTCTGCTGTGCGGTTTTTACCAATCAATGTCACCGGAAAAATCTCCACGTTGTAGTCTTCTGCCAGGGCCTGAACGGTGGGTTCAAAGATGCGGCAGTTTGGGCATTCCGGATCGAGAAAGAGATACAGTGACCGGGCATGCCCAGAGGACAGGCGAATAGTGAATTCCTGCTTTGTTGCCCCGTTTTTGAGTCGTTCAGCGAGCAATGTCCTGGCTTCAGCTGCAGCTTCTGGCGAGAGAGAATGCTGACTGCTTTGAGCCTGGCCGGCTTGTGCTGGCGAGACCTGCTGTATCGATATTTTCGGCATGATGCCATCATGAGATACTTCAGGGACAGAGACTCTCTGCGTAGCAGGGATCGGCATGGTGACTTGTCTGCTGAGTTGCGGTACTAGCCAGGTGACGGCAAGGGCAAGGCTCAGAATACCGGGCGCTAACCATGTCCACTTCGGTGTTAAGATAGACGATGTTTTCTGGACTGGGTTGGAGGCTATGGCCATGCGTGTGAGCACATCCGCAGTGGAGTTCATCATCTGGTCGGCGAGGGCTTTATCGTCTGTGGTGAAAAGACGTACAAAACCCATATTGTCTTTGTGCATGCAGAGTGTGTATTGGCTGCCATACTTCTCGACGGTGAGTTGATAAGGCTCAGCGATTGGCATATGCAGAAAAAAAAGGGTGTTGTTATTGAGGCGGACCTGCAGGTGCTGGCCGTGAATGTCGGTGCTGATATTGAAAAGGGTTTTCTCTGACATAGGGTTATCTCATTTTAGGGCGAAAAGAATGGGTGTGGCGGTGTGTGCGCGTTTCTTGTGTCGGGTTATCTTCTTGATTGGCATCTTCATCCTCATCATCGATGTCATTTTCCTCTTTAGCCGCAGCGCGGGTCGGTCTTGGTGAGTCGTCAACGACAGCGCCTATATTTCTCAAGTCAGCTTCGAGTCCATCCAATGCAAGACTCATGATGGGATGGTTCAGGCGTATTCGATAGCGAGCCGCCAATGTTTCCCAGTGGGCTTGGCTGACCACGCCCGCAGCTTCAACAAAAGGCCAGGGGCGACCTGTAGACGCGAGGGTGTACCACAGTGTGCGGTCAAGCCCTTTTAGCCAGCGGAAACGGCGAATGGGTAAGTGGAGATCGTTATCATGCAACGCCGAGATGGCTGTGCGGATATAGCCATACTGCCGGATAAAATTCTGGGCCTGCTCTGTGGCAATGACTTTTTTAAATGTACTTTTAGCCAGAGACAGGTTTGGGTAGCCGATTTTGTTGCGGTAGCGGCGGTCTGTCTTCAATGTGGGG
>NZ_JAMPSW010000135.1:0-6187 GCF_028484855.1 Providencia sp. PROV033
CTGACGTACCGTAACAATAATATGTTTGGTTATGTCGATGGTCTGAGTTTTGCTCTGCAATATCAAGGTAAAAACGGTGACCAAAACAAATCTGGTTCATATGACAAGGACGGTTATCCTAAAGATTATCAAAATAACGGAGACGGTTACGGTTTCTCTACCGCATATGACTTAGGTTGGGGCGTATCCCTGGGTGGTGGTTACTCTAACTCTTCCCGTACTCCAGATCAGCGTGATTCTACTGCCAAAGGTAAACGTGCTGAAGCATGGAACGTGGGCGCAAAATTCGATGCTAACAACGTATACTTAGCAGCTATGTACGGTGAAACTCGCAATACAACTCACTACGGTAAAGATGAATATGAAGATGAATATATTGCTAACAAAACGCAAAACGTTGAATTAGTGGCTCAATACCTGTTCGATTTCGGTCTGAAACCATCTTTAGGTTATAACCAATCTAAAGGTAAAGACCTGTACAAAAATGTTGATGGTAAATGCCAGAACGAAGATTTAGTTAAATATATCTCTGTAGGTTCTTACTACTACTTCAACAAAAATATGTCTGCAGTTGTTGATTACAAAATCAACCTGCTGAAAGACAATGAATTCACTAGAACTGTTGGTATCAGCACTGATAACGTTGTTGGTTTAGGTTTGGCTTACCAATTCTAATAACCAGAGCGTAAAAAAGGCGGACAAAGTCCGCCTTTTTTGTCGAATTTTGAATGACTAAAGACGAAATTCGACAACTCACACCAATGAGTTACCAAAGATTTTAAATCAAATACTATTAATTTAAAATCTATATTTACCTATCATCTTTCTGTCATTGTCTTTTTCGTTATTTAGCTAAATATCCATTCTAAATTGGTCGTCTTTTTGAAACCAAAATTGAATCCGGACAATCTTTCTGCCCTTTTTCAAGGGATTCCATTTAATTATCCAGTTGTCTTTTTCCGTTAATTCTTTTACTGCGGGTTCGATAACTCGTTCTCTAAGTAATCCAAACGTTTTTTTATAACTATCAGGTGTTTCCATTGCATGATGAAAATCGTCTAAAGATATGGGTAGCCAGCCGTCATTGTCTTTATTTCCATTCATCTGCTCGAACATTTCGAGTAATCGCCAAGAGTGAACAGAACGTAACGCACAGGCTTGTGATAATTGATATTTGGTAAAGTTATCTTCTAGCTCACATAGATACGGTGTGACTTGAGGTGTAAAACTTAATACCACATGGGCTTCACCCTCGTTATATTTATAGGCTCCTAGCCATCTGATTTTCCATACATCTACATCAAGTTCGCTAACTTCATTTACTCTAAAACTAATGTAACGATTAAAAAAATTATCAGCAGCTACTTTCAGTTGTGAATAAGCCTGTTTTATCGGCATCCCAAAGGTATTGGCGTATTCCTCTGCTGTTATTTTTATAGGGGAATATTGCCCGCCCATTTTAGCAATTGCAGCGAAGATGATTCTTTTCTCTGCAAGGGAAAGGCTTTGCGCTGCTCGAGTGATAGCGTTACTCATGACCACGTTTTTACCTTTCAGGTTAATAGTCATTGTTATTGATTCTGCTTTATTGGGTTTCATTAGCACTCCGCTGATTAACTTCCAATCGTTTCTTGATTGGAAGTTAATCTAAAAGTAATTAACTTCGGGCATATGTAACAATCATTGATGATGTTATTTTTAGGTTAGGGTAACATTGATTTTTATTGTTATCAATAGCTGTGGATATTACCCGAAAAAAGTTACTTTTAACCCGAAAAAAGTTACTTTTAACCCGAAAAAAGTTACTTTTAAGTCTGTAATACTATGATTTTAATAATGTTCTGGCGTCTAAAAAGGTTTTAAAAAGAATATAAAAAGAATATAAAAAGCAAATTACCTACAAAATCGGTGGATAACTCACTCTTTTGAGTGTGAACAAAACTAAAAAAACAGAGAGGATAGAGCCCACGAAGAACCGCTTAAATTTTGAACGGTGTGAGAACTTATTTTTACGCCGGCTAAAATTAAACAACGAACAAAGTGAGGCTGTAAATTTTTAAATCACGTCATGATTTTTACTACACCATACAAGTTTCATTACTTAGTGGTTCGGATATTAAAGTACTTCACTCTCGACTCACCTAGTCAGTGATGGTCTGAGCGCCCTGTAATCGATTTTAAGCCACAATAATAACCAAATTGAACATACCCGTAATTACGATATTTAAATTAAGCAGAGAGCATTACAGGGGCATTTATGTGGGGGTGAAGATGAATCAATCGAAAACAATTACGCATATTGTCGCGCATATAATAAAAATATCTTTTGTAACTATCAAAAAACTACTTATCAGGCACTAAAAATATTTTGTACTCGCCAATTTTGGTTTCTTGCAAACACACACCATACGCTAAATGGAATTTAGATAGTATTTGTTTGATAAACAAAAAGTTTATTTTTGATTGTTATGGCGATGTAAACATAGAACTGATGCATAAATGCATCATTCTGATGACGAATTGATGCAGAACATAAAATATTGAAACATTATATATGTTATTGATAAGTATAAAATAAATGATTGCACGTTAAAGGTGATATAGAGAGTTAAACTGAAGCTACTGTTATTACGCATCAGAATGATGCGCTGCTGATGCATAGACGCATCATTTTTCCGTGTAAATCTATGTCAGTTGATGTTCAACGTTGATTGAAATAACACTACCGCCCTCGTTTTACTCGGTTGGTTAAATCGTCGAACACCACAAAACAAGTTTGTGCTTTTCAACGATTTCAGGTCAGTTTTTCATTCAACTCTAACGAGTTAAAAATACGCTTAACTGCAACAGAAACCGTTCTAAACTTTCAGCATGAATTTGGATATTTGATAGGGTACTCGGTCATAAAATTTTTTAAAGTGATATAGCTTAATGAGATGAAAAATCGAAAGGGTCGATAAAGATAATGATGGATGTAAAACACCCTGAACGGTTCAAAACCGTTTCTATTTCTGCCGAAAATACCCCGTTTTATTGTTGCTCATTTGTTATCAAAATCAGTATGTCGTTTTCAGTGGGAAAATGATGCCAACGAGCTATTTTTTCCAGAATTGCCACGATTTTTTGGTTGTAGGCAGCTTAGATTCGATTAATAGCATAGCTTGACGTATATCATCTAAATTTTTTGAAAGTAACTCTTTTTCAGCTTTTAAGTGTGCATTTTCTTGTTCAAGAAGTTGAAGTTTAATCTGTAGTGACTGTGTAGTGTTGGGTGTTTCTTGTTGTAGTTTTGATACATTAGTGACACCGTCACTGTTTGTAGTTGGAGAATTGCTTATTTTACCAAATACTCTAATTAACTCAGATGTTTCAATGCTTTTATTTTCTGTATTTTGATCTGTAGTCGTAGACAGTTTACCTTGTTTTATGTACTTGTGTAGTGTGCTTCTTGCTTTTCCTGTCAGCCTTGCCGCTTCACTGATTGATACCAAAGCCATAATCAATCCTCTAACATCATTTTTATTTGTTGATCTTCTTTGAAGTGAAAGTGTAGCGCAAAAACACTCCTGCCTTTTTTTATTGTATCAACTGTTACAGATAGATTACTTTTTTGGTTTAACTCTTTTATTGCTGGTTTTATTACCCATTGATTCAGTGATTTGAAGGTGGCGTATTTTTTTTCGTCCAAACCCAGCATCGAGCGAAAATCATCAATGCTGATCAATCGATCACCAATCACTTTAAATTGCATTAATAACTCATATAAACGAATGCTATAGACACTTTTTAGTGTTGATACATTTTTGATCACAATTTTAGTAAATTGACCTTGAAGCTGAGTTAAGTAGGGCATTATGGAGTCAGCAAAAACAATTTCTATTTTTCCCTCACCCTCAAAATATTCTGCTTCTTCTTGGATCCAGCGAATACGTCGTCTTTCATTATTGTTTTGTATATATATCCAACGTTCAGCGAGCTTATCTATAGCTTCTTTTAAATGTCGTTCTGCATTACTTTTTCCCATATCTGGAAATGCTAGATAAAAATCGCCAGATGTAATTTTGAATGTTTTTTGAGGAGTTTTATCCCGAGGGTTTAACTTTCCGATACACATCAATAGCAAGCGCTGTTCCTGTAAAGTTAGTTTGTAACTAGCTTCAATCAACGCATTCGATTTATATGCTATTAGCTCAGACATGTCGCTTCCTTCTTAATGGGATAGGCAAAAAATTAGTCTATCCCTACATTAAAGGCAAGTTTTTTATTTTCTCTATACCTAACTTGTGAGTATTACCGTAAATTTCTATGCCTATTACCGTAAATTTCTATGCCTATTATCGTAAATTTCTATGCCTATTACCGTAAATTTCTATGCCTATATGTGATTTAATTCTTATTAATCAAATAAATAAATAACCGGAAAACAAGAATTAAAAACAAAAAACAATTAAAAAAGAAAACCGCTGTGGATAACTCAGAAAAATCCGTCAGATACATCACGTTTTTCGGTAATTAAAAGGATGTAGCAAACAACGCTTGCTCCTTTTCAAAATTGACCGAAAACACCTTAATAGCTCCCTCGCCTTGCTCGGGTGACTCGCTGTCCCTCTCTTTTGTCTCCGACCATCCAGCCACTGTACCGCTGTTTTTTCCGTGTCATTTAGTTCGCTTCGCTCACGGCTCTACAGCATGGGTCAAATAATCACTTTTTTATCGGCTAATTAACAACAGTGTTATTTTTCACAATTGAGCGCAGCCTAATGGGCATAAAATCAAAGTCTGATTATACATCGAGTCAATATATAGCGATAAAACGAATTAGAATCGATTTTAAGCCATTTTTTTATCTATCATGTACCTCAATATCACCTGAGAAATAAAATCACTTAGAATGCATCATTGGCTCATTTTTAATTAAAAGCTAAAAATGATGGGGTATACTGTTAAACATAAGAATATTTACCGTCGGAAGGTTAGATGTTTCTTGATTTAAGGTGAGCTACAAAAAATACAGTCTCTCGTTTAGATGTACGGATAATCATAAATCAATCAATTTCAAGTTAACCACCCATTTCTTATTAATTCCTTACCTTGATCTAGGTTGATAAATGAGCATAACCAAAACACCAAAAGCTAAAGGTACTTTAGTTTAATAGGCAGAATATAATCCCCACAAACAAGTTTTGCCTGAGCCTGCCGCTGGCTCTTTGGAAGGCGTTAAAAATAACGTTTTGAACGTGAACAACTCAGAGAGGGAAGTTAAAATTAAAAAACTAGCCCCTACTTTGGTTAGAAGTCCGATATTTAACGAAGACGGTTCTATTTCGGGGTACAAAGAGACTAAACGGAATAATTGGCAGATTGAAAATATGTGACTCAACAAAGAGCGGACTTTCGAAATATCAAAAGTGAACACGTTAGAACGTGCCGATAAGAGAATTAAAAATCAGTTAAAACGAAAATACGAACATCAACAGGTTAAACGAGAGTTAGATAAAAATTGGTGTTGGCTTGTTTTTTAAAATGAAAAAACATTTATAGGTTCACTTATGTTATGTGTGGTATTTGCAAGTTATTGATTGCAATAAATTTTATCGCGAGTTTCACTATTGAACTTAATAAATAAGTTGTTAAGAGGCAAATACTATTTGAATAAGTTCCCATAAAAATCAATAATTCTAATCCTAGATTACTATACTAACCAAAAGTAGTGGCAATGAGGATAAATATCATGAAAAAAACAGTCTTAGCAGTTGTAGTTCCTATGATGATGATTGGTTCTGCAAGTGCAGCTGAAGTTTATAACAAAGATGGTAATAAATTAGACGTTTACGGTAAAGTGGATGTTCGTCATTACTTTGCAGATGGTAGCAAAGCTAATAGCCAAGACGGTGACGATTCTCGCGTTCGTTTAGGTCTGAAAGGTGATACCCAAATCACAGATCAACTAACTGGTTTTGGTCGTTTCGAATGGGAGACTAAAACTAATAAAAACGAAGGCAACAACGATAACAAAAATCGTTTAGCATACGCAGGTCTAAAATTCCAAGATTTTGGTTCTATCGATTATGGTCGTAACTACGGTGTTATCTATGACACCAACGCATGGACTGATGTGTTCCCTCTGTGGGGTGGCGATACAATGGCTCAAGCTGATACGTTCATGACCAAGCGTAATAGAAACCTT
>NZ_JAMPSW010000136.1:0-6653 GCF_028484855.1 Providencia sp. PROV033
TTACTCGTGGCTGCAACCCTACTAGCTCAAAATTTATTCACACATGGTTACGCTTTGGGGAAATTATGAGGGGATCTCTCAGTGCATTGCCTCCAATTCCCATAATTTATTACGCCGATAATAACTTGGTGTAACCTTAAAAATGTACTTAAATCGACGTGTAAAAGATTGTTGGGAATCAAATTGATATTTTAATGCGATCTCAAGGATAGTTTTTTTCGTCAACCTCAACTCAACAGCCGCTTTCGTCAAACGACGAGCACGAATATAGCTAGCCAGTGTGACCCCTGTTACTTTTTTGAACAGCCGCTGAAAATACCACTTGGTATAACCCGCTTTATTCGCCACATCATCAAGCAGTAAAGACTGATCTAAATTATGTTCAATCCATAATAGAACATCTTTGATAACCGTTGTATGAAACTGCTTATCATCATATCTTAATTGGATGTTATTAGCTTTATTTTGATAGCGAGAATGCTGTTCAATATACATAAAATAACCTAAATGTTCTTAAGATTGTCACGACCACATCATCATGATACCATAAACATACTGACGGTATGTTATTTTAAATCTATCATGGAAAATAAAAATCATCAACAAGAAAATTTTAAGAGTACCTATCAATCACTGGTTAACTCAGCACGAATATTGTTTGTTGAAAAAGGCTATCAAGCTGTTTCAATAGATGAGATCTCGGGAAAAGCGTTGGTGACCAAAGGTGCCTTTTATCATCACTTTAAAAATAAAAAACAATTACTCAGTGCCTGTTATAAGCAGCAATTAATTATGATTGATGCCTACATCACAACAAAAACTGATTTAACAAATGGTTGGTCTGCCTTAGAAAGTATATTTGAACATTATCTTGATTATATTATTGATAATAATAAAAACCTTATCCCTATCCAAGAAGTGATGCCTATCATTGGTTGGAATGAACTTGAAAAAATTAGCCTTGAATACATTACTGGTAAGGTAAACGCCATTGTCAGCAAATTGATCCAAGAGAACCAACTTAAAGCTTATGATGATGATGTGCTTAAAAACTTACTCAATGGCTGGTTTATGCATATCGCAATACATGCGAAAAACCTAAAAGAGCTTGCCGATAAAAAAGGCCAATTTATTGCTATTTACCGCGGCTTTTTATTGAGCTTGAAAGATAAATAAAATAGATAGGTTTTATTTGAAGCTAAATCTTCTTTATCGTAAAAAATGCCCTCTTGGGTTATCAAGAGGGTCATTATATTTCGCGGAATAACATCATTTGGTGACGAAATAACTAAGCACTTGTCTCCTGTTTACTCCCCTGAGCTTGAGGGGTTAACATGAAGGTCATCGATAGCAGGATAATAATACAGTAAAACGCTAAACCAATAATCCAAATCCAGCCATCCCAAATTGGTAGTGAATGATTATAAATAACAGCAAACAGTAATGGGCCAATAACACCGGTTGCATTGGTAAGGCTCACCAATAATCCCTGTAAAGCACCTTGCTGATGACTCTTTGTTTGGATAGACATCACTCCCTGTAATGCAGGTAAAGCGATCCCACCACCAGCCAATAAAATTAAAACAGGGAAAACTAACCAACCTTCAGATATAAACGCTAAAAAGGCAAATGCACTACTATCTGCAATAAATCCGAGCAGTACTGCCGTTTTTTCGCCCCATTTAGTGGCTATTCTTCCTGCCACAAAGGCTTGGAATACTGAGTGTAAAAGACCAAGACCCGCTAATGAAAAGCCAACCATCATGCTATTCCATCCAAAACGATTTTCGGTAAATAGCACCCACACCGTTGCGGGAATTTGGCCTATCAATTGCGCTGAAAAATAAATAATCAACAAAATGGGCATCGTTTTAAATAAAGTGATGTATACCGAATTCGATTGCGTCTCAACCCCTACTTCGGTATCTGTATTATCACGTGTATTTTTGGTTTCACGGAACCAAAACATAACCACAAGGAAAGTGACAATATTTAGCAACGCAGCGATAAAAAAGGGACTATGCGGTGAAATCTCTCCTGCAAAACCACCAATAATAGGCCCCGCTATTAAACCAAGCCCAAAACTTGCCCCTAACCAACCGAACCACTTCACGCGTTGAGAAGCTGAGGTGGTATCGGCAATGACCGATGCCGCGACAGCCCCAGTAGCTCCTGTGATCCCTGAAAGCAAACGGCCTAAATACAGCATCCAAAGCGCACTTGAAAAAGCCAGCAATAAGTAATCCAGCGATGCGCCTATTAATGACAACAACAGCACTGGGCGCCGACCAAATCGGTCAGACATTTTTCCAAGCCAAGGAGCAAAGATAACCTGCATTAACGCATAAAGTGCAAGCAATACGCCAAAGTGGTTAGCGATATCTTCCGAAGCAATAAATTCACGTAATAACGTTGGCAAGACTGGCATGATAAGGCCAATCCCCATGGCATCGAGTAACGTAATTACCAATGCGATCTTTGTCGAACTATTCATTTCACTTTTCTCTATCACTGATAGGGAGTGGTAAAATAACTCTATCAATGATAGAGTGTCAACAAAAATTAGGAATTAATGATGTCTAGATTAGATAAAAGTAAAGTGATTAACAGCGCATTAGAGCTGCTTAATGAGGTCGGAATCGAAGGTTTAACAACCCGTAAACTCGCCCAGAAGCTAGGTGTAGAGCAGCCTACATTGTATTGGCATGTAAAAAATAAGCGGGCTTTGCTCGACGCCTTAGCCATTGAGATGTTAGATAGGCACCATACTCACTTTTGCCCTTTAGAAGGGGAAAGCTGGCAAGATTTTTTACGTAATAACGCTAAAAGTTTTAGATGTGCTTTACTAAGTCATCGCGATGGAGCAAAAGTACATTTAGGTACACGGCCTACAGAAAAACAGTATGAAACTCTCGAAAATCAATTAGCCTTTTTATGCCAACAAGGTTTTTCACTAGAGAATGCATTATATGCACTCAGCGCTGTGGGGCATTTTACTTTAGGTTGCGTATTGGAAGATCAAGAGCATCAAGTCGCTAAAGAAGAAAGGGAAACACCTACTACTGATAGTATGCCGCCATTATTACGACAAGCTATCGAATTATTTGATCACCAAGGTGCAGAGCCAGCCTTCTTATTCGGCCTTGAATTGATCATATGCGGATTAGAAAAACAACTTAAATGTGAAAGTGGGTCTTAAAAGCAGCATAACCTTTTTCCGTGATGGTAACTTCACGGTAACCAAGATGTCGAGTTAACCACCCTTTAGATTCATAAAGCGAAAATAATGCGGCTCCAACGTACCCACCTAAATGGAAACGGCGTTCACTCCAATCTAAACACGCACAACAGATTTTACGTGAATGTTTGGAAGGAACGTCAATTCCCATTTCATGAAAATATTGAATACCACTTAATGTGATCATTGAACCATTTTCAGTGATCCATTGCTGTTGACAAAGGGAATCATAGATCTTAACGGCAACTTCGCCAGCTAAATGATCATAGCAAGTACGTGCTTTTCGTAAATGCACTGGCGTGGAAACTTTGGCATGTACGCCATGGTTTAAGGAGATCCCCATCATACTTTCCATCAATTCAGCAATATCTTTTCCTGCTAGCCGAAAATAACGATGCTTGCCTTGAGCTACTACTGTGATTAGCTGGCAATCTAATAATTTAGATAAATGACTGCTCGCCGTTGAAGCTGATATATTCGCCACAGAACTTAGCTCAGTGGCCGTCCAAGCTCGCCCATCCATCAAAGCACTGAGTATTTTAACTCGTGAAATGTCAGACATAGCCGCCCCTATCGCGGCTATTGAGGACTCAAAGGTAACCTCTTTTCGTATTAAATTAGCCATCGCAAGTTCACTTTATTGCCCAAGGGAGCGTAACAGATGCAGCCATACTATCATTGTCCGTTATTAATATCAGTTGGTTAGCATGGTCACTGTATTGCACTAAAATATTAATGTTATTCTCCGCCAATACTCGTGCTATTTCGCCAAGTTCCCCCGGTTTTTCCTGTTTTAACTTACGAATTAATGGTGTCCGGATCGCAAGTACTAACAGTCCAGCTTGCTCTAGCGCTATTTTAGCTTCCTTTCCTTGTTCAACAAGAAAATGAGCATGGCATTCATCACCAACCGTAAATATCCCTCCCCCTTCCAATCCAATACCTTTATTACCTAATGTTTTTCCTAGTAATGCTAATTGTCCTATTTGATTATCTAAAACAACGTGAACATCAAACATTATCCTTGTCCTTTTTAAATGAATATTCGCGAGTAATATGAGCAATACTAATTTTGTAAAAATCAAATATTGACTCTCGCCCTTCTTGTTGAGCTTTCGCATGTAAAACATGATTTTTCCATTGCAGAACTGCGTATTCGTTTTCCCACCAAGATAGCGATAACATTTTTCCTTCTGTAGCTAGACTTTGAAAACGTTCAATTGAAATAAAACCAGCTACATGACTTAATAGTGGTCTTAACTCCTCAGCTAAAGTCAAATAGCGAGTTTGTTGGTCGGGTTGTATTTGCACCTCAAATATTACAGCAATCATATTTTTCTCCGTTATTAATCAACAAACAGAGTAATCCACCCGAAAATTAACACTTCGATAAGCAACGAAATATAGAAAGGTCATGCTGCTGTTTTATGTTGTATATCACACTTCTTTAAATTGCTCGGCCTGCGCTTATCATGTTCTCCTTCTCTTATAATTTTGTTTATTATTTATACTTTTTTATTTTTTGCTATCACCGAAAATAGTGCGGATCCCGCATGGTATTTAGGTTTACCCATCATTAAATACCATTGTTGTTATTTTAATCTTTTTAATATTTCATGATTAAGATCACACTAAAATTATGACCCTATTAACTAAAAGTTATGGATACCCTAATAAAACTCATTGTTAAAGATTAGTTAACCAAAGTAACTTCATTTTTCACTATTGTTAAATTGTTATAGTGAAAATTCTGGTAAACTAATAGAGGTAAAAAAATGATCCTAGATGCCAGTTATACATTATTAGTCGCATGTATCGCGCTACTCATAGGAATGTTTGTCGTAAAATTTACCCCGTTCCTACAAAAAAACCACATACCAGAAGCCGTCGTTGGTGGCTTTATTGTTGCAATTGTTCTGTTAATTATTGATAAAACATCAGGTTATTCGTTTACTTTTGATGCTTCATTGCAAAGTTTATTAATGCTCACATTCTTTTCCTCTATCGGGCTAAGTTCTGACTTTTCTCGACTGATTAAAGGAGGAAAGCCGTTAGTTCTATTAACTATTGCAGTAACGATCCTAATCGCCATTCAAAATACTGTCGGCATGAGTATGGCTGTCATGATGAATGAAAGTCCATTTATTGGCTTAATTGCAGGTTCAATTACTCTAACAGGTGGTCATGGTAATGCCGGAGCATGGGGCCCTATTCTCGCTGATAAATATGGTGTAACAGGCGCCGTTGAATTAGCGATGGCTTGTGCAACACTTGGATTAGTGTTGGGTGGTTTAGTTGGCGGCCCTGTTGCCCGTCATCTTTTGAAAAAGGTCTCTATTCCTAAAACAACCGAGCAAGAGCGCGACACTATCGTTGAAGCTTTTGAGCAACCAAGCGTCAAAAGAAAAATCAATGCAAATAACGTTATTGAAACCATTTCAATGCTGATTATCTGTATTGTTGTTGGTGGCTATATCAGTGCATTGTTTAAAGATACTTTTCTGCAACTGCCTACTTTTGTCTGGTGTTTATTTGTCGGTATTATTATCCGTAATACACTGACTCATGTATTTAAACACGAAGTGTTTGAGCCGACCGTCGATGTATTAGGTAGCGTTGCTTTATCGCTTTTCTTGGCAATGGCGTTAATGTCATTAAAATTTGGTCAATTGGCAAGCATGGCAGGGCCAGTATTAATTATCATTGCTGTACAAACTGTTGTCATGGTGCTATTTGCCTGCTTTGTCACCTTCAAAATGATGGGCAAAGATTATGATGCTGTCGTGATCAGCGCGGGTCACTGTGGCTTTGGTATGGGAGCAACACCAACAGCAATTGCGAATATGCAAACAGTCACAAAAGCATTTGGACCATCACATAAAGCTTTCCTTGTCGTTCCTATGGTCGGTGCCTTTATTGTTGATATTTCAAACAGTATCTTAATTAAAATATTTATTGAAATTGGTACATACTTTACCTAATAGCTACACACTACTCGGCGTACTTCTCCTAACAATTTATTATAGGGCAGTATGCCGAGCCGCTTTCTTACCCCGTATATTCCCCTAGTCAATCTATTTAGCTTGCACGTTTACGAATTAATTCTCGTGACAACTAAACCAAAATTTGAATTATGACGAGTATATCTGATTATTTATACTTTATTCGTTAGAATAGTCCGTAGAAATAAATAATCAGTAGGCTACATGGAATGAAATTAAGACATCTCGATATCTTTTATGCTGTAATGACTTGTGGTTCCTTAACGCGTGCGGCTGAAGTTTTACATATTTCTCAACCCGCGGCGAGTAAAGCACTCAAACATGCTGAGCACTGAGAGATCCCCTCATAATTTCCCCAAAACGTAACCATGTGTGAATAGATTTTGAGTAAGCAGGGTTGCAGCCACGAGTGA
>NZ_JAMPSW010000137.1:0-6600 GCF_028484855.1 Providencia sp. PROV033
ATGGATATTGTCGATTGAGATGAGATGATGATGTGTAATAAAAGAGAGGTAGGAATAGCCGTCCCGATAGACGGCTAAATACAATGAGTTATAAAAGACCTGGAAATATTGCTTTCACACCCGTTACAGCAATTTCGATACCTAATGACATTAATAATAACCCCATAATACGGGTGACGACGTTAATACCTGTCTGCCCTAAATAACGAACCAATAAAGATGCCGAACGGAACAGCAACCAACAACAGAAAGCAAATAAAATACTGGTTAACGCTAATCCAATAAAATTTTGCCACCCTGTCCATCGTGAAGACCACACGATACATGAGCTGATCGCACCAGGTCCCGCCATTAATGGAAGAGCTAATGGAACCACACCAATGCTATCGCGCACTGCTGTTTCGGTTTTTTCTTGTTTGTTTTGTTTATCTTCACCAATTTTACCGCTGATCATCGATAAAGCGATAGTAACAATTAGTATTCCCCCCGCGATACGGAACGAATCAATTGAGATGCCAAACAGCTGTAATATTGAGTCACCAACCAGTAAAGACGTACATAAAATAATTGCCACTGATGAGTTGGCTATTGTATTTGTTCGATTACGGCTCGCGATAGTTTGGTAGTTTGTCATACTAATAAACACAGGTAGGATACCAACCGGGTTTACTAACGCAAATAGACCAATAAAAAATTTAATATAGCCTGATAAATCAAGTAATGTTGCGATCACCCATTAATACCCTCATAAAATTCTTAAACAAGAAACGCTTACCTGAATTAATTTTATCACTGAAATGACTAAAATCCTTAGTTAAAGAACAATTTTGTGCATCTTAATAGAATTATTTATTGCAGGTTGTCTCACCACTCAAAAATCGACGTTTTATTCACCCATTTTTAGCGATTCATTAATCCTTTTTTTGCAATTTCTACTAAAACGTAAAAATGCCATGCTGAAAGGAGTCAGCTTGCACATTTTGTGATTTAGATCACTTTATTAATTCCCCTTTTTGTTAATCTGTTCTTAACTAATAAACGTTATTATGAATCAGTTAATTTTTACTTTTTGAGCTATTTATCTGAGATTTATAAGCCAATTAGCATGAGTGAAACGCATTATTGTTAAGTTTATCTATACTGTTGTTTTAGGTGGTCTTGTTACAACAGCTTTTTTTAGATGCTTTGCTCATTGGCTTAAAAATTTTAACTTTATCAGGAGTAATCTATATGTCCGTAACTAATGTTACCGAACTCAATGAACTCGTTGCTCGTGTCAAAAAAGCTCAACGTGAATTTGCCAGCTTCTCTCAAGAAAAAGTCGACCGTATTTTCCGCGCTGCGGCTCTCGCTGCGGCTGATGCTCGAATTCCATTAGCTAAACTAGCCGTTGAAGAATCAGGTATGGGTATTGTGGAAGATAAAGTGATTAAAAACCACTTCGCTTCTGAGTATATCTATAACGCGTATAAAGACGAAAAAACCTGTGGCATTCTGTCTGAAGACCCAACCTTTGGCACCATTACTATCGCTGAACCTATTGGCATTATCTGCGGTATTGTCCCAACAACAAACCCAACGTCTACTGCCATTTTTAAATCTTTAATTAGCTTAAAAACTCGTAATGCGATTATTTTTTCTCCACATCCGCGTGCTAAAATTGCGACTAACCGTGCGGCAGAAATCGTATTAAATGCAGCGATTGAAGCTGGTGCACCAAAAGATATCATCGGTTGGATTGATTCCCCATCAGTCGAGCTGTCTAACGCATTAATGCATCACCCAGATATTAACCTAATCTTAGCAACCGGTGGTCCGGGCATGGTGAAAGCAGCATACAGCTCAGGTAAACCCGCTATTGGTGTAGGCGCAGGTAACACCCCTGTTGTTATTGATGAAACCGCCGATATCAAACGTGCCGTTGCGTCTATCTTGATGTCAAAAACTTTTGATAATGGTGTAATTTGCGCATCTGAGCAGTCAGTTGTCGTGGTTGATGCAGTTTATGAGCAAGTTCGTGAGCGCTTTGCTACCCATGGCGGTTACCTACTACAAGGTAAAGAACTCAAAGCTGTCCAAAATATTATTTTAAAAGATGGTAACCTAAATGCAGCAATCGTGGGTCAACCAGCATTTAAAATTGCAGAAATGGCAGGTATTGTCGTTCCTGAAACCACCAAAATTCTGATTGGCGAGGTAAAACTCATTGATGAATCAGAGCCTTTTGCCCATGAAAAACTTTCTCCACTTTTAGCAATGTATCGTGCTAAAAACTTTGAAGATGCAGTGGAAAAAGCAGAACAATTAGTTGAAATGGGCGGTATTGGTCATACGTCTTGCCTCTACACTGACCAAGATAACCAACATGCTCGAGTAAGCTATTTTGGCGAAAAAATGAAAACGGCACGTATTTTGATTAATACCCCAGCATCTCAAGGCGGTATCGGTGACCTGTATAACTTTAAGTTAGCACCATCCTTAACCTTGGGTTGTGGTTCTTGGGGAGGTAACTCTATCTCCGAAAACGTAGGACCAAAACACTTAATCAACAAGAAAACCGTGGCAAAAAGAGCTGAAAATATGTTGTGGCATAAACTCCCTAATTCAATCTATTTCCGCCGTGGATGTCTTCCTATTGCTTTAGAAGAGATAGCCACTGATGGTGCAAAACGCGCCTTTATCGTCACCGATGGCTATTTATTCAATAATGGTTATGTCGATGAAATTGTTGATGTGCTGAAAAAACACCATATTGAAACGGATGTTTTCTTTGAAGTAGAAGCGGATCCTACCTTGTCTGTTGTACGTAAAGGCGCCGCTCAAATGCAAGCATTCCAACCGGATGTGATCATCGCGTTAGGTGGTGGTTCCCCAATGGATGCCGCTAAGATTATGTGGGTCATGTACGAGCACCCAGAAACTCACTTTGAAGAATTAGCGTTACGCTTTATGGATATCCGTAAACGTATTCATAAATTCCCGAAAATGGGCGTAAAAGCAAAATTAGTGGCGATTACAACCACGTCAGGTACAGGTTCTGAAGTTACACCATTTGCCGTTGTGACTGATGATAAAACAGGTCAAAAATACCCATTGGCGGACTACGCATTAACACCAAATATGGCGATTGTTGATGCAAACTTAGTCATGAACATGCCTAAATCGCTAACTGCATTTGGTGGGTTAGATGCCGTGACTCATGCTCTGGAATCTTATGTTTCTGTACTGGCGAATGAATTCTCTGACGGTCAAGCATTAAAAGCACTAAGCCTGTTAAAAGATTATCTGCCAGCAAGCTACCATGAAGGGGCAAAAAACCCTGTTGCAAGAGAGCGGGTTCATAATGCAGCAACATTAGCGGGTATTGCATTTGCCAACGCCTTCTTAGGAGTTTGTCACTCCATGGCACATAAATTGGGGTCTGAATTCCATATTCCACATGGTTTAGCTAATGCCCTATTGATTTGTAACGTTATTCGTTTCAACGCAAATGATAACCCAACTAAGCAAACAGCATTCAGCCAATACGATCGCCCTCAAGCTCGTCGTCAATATGCTGAGATTGCTGATCACTTAGGATTGACCAAAGCAGGCGACCGTACAGGTGAGAAAATTGAACGTCTACTTGCTTGGCTAGAAGAGATGAAAGCGGATTTAGGTATTCCTAAATCTATTCGTGAAGCGGGTGTTGCCGAAGCGGACTTCTTAGCTCATTTAGATAAATTGTCTGAAGATGCGTTTGATGACCAATGTACTGGAGCTAACCCACGTTACCCGCTGATCTCTGAAATCAAACAACTGTTACTGGATTCTTACTACGGACGTGAATTTACTGAAAAAGGCGCAGAACTTGCTGCACCTAAAGCAGAAAAGAAAAACACGAAAAAATAGTTAGCATTCTAATGGTATAGCCATTAATCGATAAAAAGGCTTCAAAAGATTTAGGATCCCCCTAACGCTTTTGGAGCCTTTATCTTTATTCAAACATCCCAAAGATGGATATATGATAAAATCACCGCCCTAACCACCTTACTATTATTTGTCTAAGCAGTCGTCTTCTCTCATTGCAGCATTCGTTTACTCCACAATACCGTCGTTAGAATATCACCTATAAATTAGGTTGGTCTCATCAGACTTATTGATAACCCAAATATAAACCTTGGCATATGTATTTCCGAAATATAACCACGCTGCGGTCTCAGCTAACTTGAGTCACTTTATTGAAAACAGTAGAAATGCTTAGTAAAGCACCAATAAGGATCAATTTCATAAAACCTTTTATACTTATGTTAAGTACCCATCCAGAAAAACATGAGTCTATAAATGAACTCTTTTCAATCAACCATGACCTTTTCTTTTCTCGGGACGACATAAATTGATATGAAAAAACTGGCTGATTTTACCTATTTAATTTTACTGTGCTTGAGCTTTTCAGCCTACAGCGTGGGCTTACGTCTGGAACCAACAAGATTAATATTAAACAGTGATCACCCCTCCACCACATTCACGGTGATTAATGGGGATTCAATCCCCTATTTCATTCAGGCTACCGTGACTGAACAAATTGAAGGTACGAAGTCACCTTATTTTTTGGTTACCCCCTACTTATTTCGATTAGAAGCAAACAATCAGTCTAGCGCTCGCGTATTATTAAAAAATAACAGTGAATCACCAGCCGATAGAGAATCTCTTTTCTTTTTAAACACACGCGCTATTCCAGCAGAAAAACACCTTCGAGAGCGAGCAAATAAGACTAAACCCACGTTTGTCACCAACATCATCATTAAAGTATTTTATCGACCTAGTCATCTCAGTGCTCCCAATAACCATATTTTCCAGCGAGTGACTCTTCACCAACAACAAAAACTGTGGAAATTTAATAATCCAACACCTTACTATCTAACTGTTGTAAATATTAAATATAACCAGAAAAACTATAATAAAAGCCTGATATTGGCACCATTTAGTGATACAGAAATACCCAATATTCAAGGAAATATTTCCCTAGCTCAATGGCAAATGATTAATGATTTTGGTGGGCTTTCCGACGAGTTCACTTACCTACCAGCTATTGTCACTGAATAAGGCATTAAACGCGGTCAGCCTGGATAAAAAGCGATGAATGATAGCTAACTCAACTACATCCACTAGCCCGTGACAACAGCGTATCGATGAGGAAAGATAGTACAGAGAGGACATTCACAGTTACCTTAGCTTCCCCTAGCGAAATGGAAACATGAAGAAATGGCTAGACGTTATAATCTCGTTGTCACCTTATGAACAAAAGCAGTCGATTTTATTCCAGTCAATGCTCTTTTCATTAGTCTTCGTTTCACTGCCACGAGCATATAATCAACCCTACCTTATATTCCTATTACCGTAGGCGTATTCCAAAGCAAAGAAACAATAATAAAAACTTGTCGTTTTTAAGATTTGAGATGTTAAATTTCATTACGCGCTACCATTTAAGCACATTTGCATTTTTTGATTATAGGATAATGTGTTCATGTATAAAATTAATCCACTAAAAAGCCCCATGTTAAAAACATGAGGCTTATCAAATTTCATTCAATCCGTTTTAAACTTTTTTTGTTACGAACCATTTTTAACTACAAGTAGATTGAGTATTTTATTAATTTATTTACCTTATTTGACAAAAATGTCTTAATAACCTGATATTCCTATTTGTAAACTATATGCCTAATTAATCTTAATCTTCATTTATTTGAAGTTAAACGGTGTTTTCTCTATCGCTCCACTATTCATTAATTGAGCTTGTTTGATAGCATCGGAGTAATGTTTGCGACAGACTGAGATATACTTTTCATTTCCACCAATATCCACCTGTGCTCCTTCATACACTGGTATACCATCACCACCAATGCGTAAAACTTTATTTGCCTTACGCCCACAATAACAGACGGTTTTTAACTCAACTAATTTATCTGCCCACGCTAATAAATACTGACTTCCTGCAAACAATTCCCCAGAAAAATCCGTACGCAAACCATAGCAAAGCACTGGAATGTCTAAATTATCGACTACATCACATAATTGTTCTACTTGCTGTTTTGTCAAAAATTGGCATTCGTCAATGAGCACACAATGTACTTTCTGAACACTATTTTCATTTTTGATAATTTCCGCCATATCCGTTATAGGCGAAAATAATAACGCATCTGCAGATAACCCTATCCGAGAAGACACCTTGCCATGACTAAAACGATTATCAATTTCAGCGGTAAAAATCAAAGTACGCATTCCACGTTCGTGGTAGTTATAGGAAGATTGTAATAATGAAGTCGATTTACCTGCATTCATTGCAGAATAATAGAAGTAGAGCTGTGCCATTGGGCGGTTTCCTAAAAATAATGTTTCAGAATATTTTAGCATAAAGGCATTTTAAGATTAACTGAAACTCTATGCTGATAAGTAAGTGTATGAATTTCCGCCCATCACTATGTTAAATTAGTGACTTTAAGTCACATTCTTTTTGTGTGCTAGACAATTAATCTCAAACTGATATTAACTTTCCTTGGTATAGCCATTGGCACATATTGCTAATTTTATTATGTCAAAAAAAGAAAATTTACGTTAAAC
>NZ_JAMPSW010000138.1:0-6340 GCF_028484855.1 Providencia sp. PROV033
TATCCCCGAGTTTGGTAAACATCAAACCACTCGATACCAGCTGCAATAAAATAAATACAAAAATAACGGACAAAAGTCCTGATACGATTTTAATTCGACTGTACATGGTGTTTTACTAACATAGTGTTGTTGTAGTTTGGATATCGGACAGTTGCTCAAAAACTTTAGTTAATCACTTACCATTTTTGAGCAAATTATCAGCGGATTTAACTGCGCATTATTCCGCGATGTTGTCGATTAACGCCATTTCTTCGCTGGTCAATAACTTTTCAATATCAACCAAAATCAACATGCGCTCCCCCACAGTACCTAACCCTGTTAGATACTGAGTCGATAACGTCACAGCGAAATCTGGCGGCGGTGCAATTTGTTCTTCATGTAGAACTAGCACATCAGAAACACCATCAACCACAATACCAACAACGCGATCTTTTAAGTTCACAACAATGACGACGGTATTGTCGTTGTAGACCACATTTTCATGGGAAAACTTAATGCGCAGATCGATGATCGGAATAATGACGCCACGCAGGTTGGTTACGCCTTTAATAAAGTCAGGGGTGTTCGCAATCCGTGTCACTTGCTCATAACCGCGGATTTCTTGCACTTGTAAAATTTCGATGCCGTACTCTTCTTCACCAAGCGTAAAAATGAGGTAGCCTTCGCCATTCTTTTCTTCTTCAAGCTTATTTAAATCGTCATCTAACATAGACATGGTATATAACCTCTATTTAGTGCATTACTGGTTGAGAAACAGGCTGTTTCTTATTAATCAAAATGTTATTGTTCATTCTCTGCAATTCTGCGACGTCTAAAATCAGCGAAACAGAACCATCACCCATGATGGTGGCAGCCGAAATTCCCGGAATTTTGCGATAATTACTTTCGATGTTTTTCACCACGACCTGCTGCTGCCCTACCAGCTTGTCAACCAATAAAGCAAAGCGATGCCCCGCATTTTGGATGATCAGCGCAATACTATTGGCGAGATTTGGTTCGGCGTTTTCGATAGAAAAGACGTGATGCAATTCGACCAGTGGTAAATATTCACCGCGAACGAGCAGCATTTTTTCTTCACCTGCGAGGCGATAGATATCCTCTGGACGTGGCTGTAATGTGCTAATAATCGCGCTAAGTGGCACGATAAACACATCGTCAGAGACTTTGACTGACATACCATCAAGAATGGCTAAGGTTAATGGCAGTAAAATACGAATGATGGTGCCTTTACCTTCCGTGAAACCGATTTGAATGCGCCCACCCATGTCTTGAATGTTTCGTTTAACCACGTCCATTCCGACACCACGGCCCGATACATCAGTCACAACTTCGGCGGTTGAGAAGCCTGGCGCCATGATCAACATCGCAACTTCGTCATTGGTCATGCCATCGTGAACATTAATGCCTTGAGAGCGAGCTTTAGCCAGAATTCGTTCGCGGTTTAGCCCGGCTCCATCATCGCGTACTTCGATGCAAATATTGCCGCTTTGATGCGCCGCAGACAGCGTCAATGTTCCCGCTTCAGGCTTACCATTTGCCAAACGAACTTCTGGTTTTTCAATACCATGATCGAGACTGTTACGGACAAGGTGATTGAGTGGATCGACGATGCGTTCGATAAGGCTCTTGTCTAATTCAGTTGAGCTACCTTCCACTTTCAATTCGATTTTCTTACCCAGTTTAGAGGCAATATCGCGCACCATACGTGGGAAGCGACTGAAGACATAATCCATCGGCATCATACGAATAGACATGACTGACTCTTGTAGAGCCCGTGAGTTACGCTCTAATTGAACGATAGAACTGAGTAAATCTGCATATTCGTTTTGGTCAACTTGTTGGCTATGCTGAGTTAGCATTGACTGGATGATCACCAGTTCGCCCACTAAGTTGATCAGTTGGTCAACTTTTTCAACGGCAACACGGATGCTGCTTGAATCCCCTTTGGGCTTCGCTGCAACTGCTTTTTTAGCGGCAGCGGATGACGGTACAGATGATGGTGCTGGCGCTGTAACAAGTGCCGGTGCCGCAACCGCCACTTTAGGCGATTCAACTGGCTCGGTTGGTGTTTCAACCATTGCCGCCAACTCTTCCACCGTTGCTTCCAGTTCTTCGAGAGTTGCAGCAACTTTACTTTTCTGGTTGCTACCTTGTGTTGCACGCTGGCACTCTTCAAAACTGATTTCGCTATGCTGGATTTGAGACTCATCCACGACGAAACACAGCACGCCACAGATATCGTCGATATCCGTATTGGTTCCTAGCCACGCTTTTAAGCGAGAATCACTTTTTTCAGAGCCAAACAAGCTACCGAATAAGCCTAATTCATCTGCTAATACATCCACTTCCGTTGATTTCAGACCGTTCAACGTAATGATGAAATAGTGAGAGAATTCGTTATTTGTCAATGCGGCATGAGTTTGCATCGCGGTTTCTGAGGAAGACTCATCCGTCGCAGCATCGTCATCTACAACACTGTCATCCACAACATCGTCAGTCTCTTTGGTACTCGCGTTAACAATCGCGGCAACCTCTTCCGAGCCGATCTCGCTGACATCATGTTCAATGCTTTTGAGCACATCACAAATGCGTTTGAATGTCTCATCATCCGGTAATGAGTCATTTTTATAGGCATCTAATTGGGACACCATCACATCTTTTGCATCTAAGAAAACGTCAATAATATCTGGCGTTAATGTCAGCTCATCGTGACGTGCCTTATCGAGCAAGTTTTCTAAGGTATGTGTGGTATTTTGCAGATGAGTGAAACCAAAGGTTGCCGCCCCACCTTTAATTGAGTGGGCACTGCGGAATATGGCATTGAGCTGCTCGCTATCTGGGTCAATAGGATCAAGCTCAAGCAAATGCTGTTCCATATCCCTAAGCAACTCATCGGCTTCATCGAAAAATGTTTGATAAAACTCGGTAATATCCATGCTTTTTATCCAATTTCGCTTAAGTTTCACTTAACACTGACTGCCGGATAAATCCGGCAGTAGTGAGATTCGGGTGATTATGGTTTTTATCATCACTGTTTATCGGGTGACTTTGTCACCTTCACAGTCACGACATCACTGTTTGCCGGTATTGGCACATCTTGTGGGCCTTTTTTCAGCACATCGTTAATCGGTGTTGCGCCATCGTATTCATGTAAAATTTGATTTGTTTCATCTTCATTCAATACGATGATGCTGATCCGCCGGTTGACGGGTGCTAAGCCGTTTTCTTTGTCTAAATGGATGGACGAGGCCATTCCTACTACGCGTAAAACTTTGCGCTCATCCATTCCCCCCATGATCAGCTCACGGCGAGAAGCGTTGGCTCTATCGGATGAGAGTTCCCAGTTGCTGTAATAGGCTTCGCTGGCATACGGCAAGTCATCCGTATGTCCAGAAATACTAATGCGATTCGGAACATCATTGAGTAGTGGTGCAATCGCGCGCAGAATATCGCGCATGTAAGGTTCAACGATGGCAGAGCCTACTTTAAACATAGGGCGATTGGCGCTATCTACGATTTGAATTCGTAAACCATCGTTGATCATGTCAATCAACAAATGGGGTTTTAATTCATTCAAACGAGGGTCTTGTAAAATCGCTTGCTCTAGATTTTCTTTTATTTTTTCAAAGCGATAATTTGCATCACCGGAAATGATGTTATTTGGCTCTGGCATTACATCACCATCACGAAAAATCGGATCTTTTCCACCGCCGGGAATGGGGTTAGTGGCATCTCCGCTTTTCGTTCCTGGATTGATGGCAGTACTGAGCGGAGTACGAAAATACTCCGCTATCTTGGTTAATTCTTTAGGACTGGAGATGGAGATCAGCCACATAACCAGAAAGAATGCCATCATCGCAGTCATAAAATCAGCGTATGCAATTTTCCATGCACCGCCGTGGGCGTGCTGCTGATGACCGCCTTTTTTCTTAACACGAATAATTTGAGGGCCATTGGCTGCCATTAGCGATTACTCCTCAGTGGTTTCTGTTGCGCGATTACCGACTTTGACTTCGCGGACTTTATCTTCCAGCTCAAGGAATGATGGTCTATCGACGCTAAATAAGACTTTACGACCAAACTCAACCGCAATTTGAGGCGCATACCCTTGCAACGAAGAGAGGAAAGTAACTTTAATGCACTCCATCATTTTTAATTGTTCGCTACTGCGCTGACGAATCAAACTAGCCAGTGGTAAAACAAAACCATAAGCCACTAAAATACCGAGGAAAGTTCCTACCATTGCATGTGCAATCAAGGCGCCCAATTCACCCGCAGGTTGGTCTGCAGCTGCTAGCGCATTTACCACCCCTAGAACGGCCGCCACGATCCCAAACGCAGGCATGGATTCGCCCACCATGTTCAAACCGGATGCTGGTACTTCGTTTTCTTGACGGAATGTTTCTAGCTCCTCATCCATTAATGCTTCGATTTCATGCGCTTGCAGGTTACTCGTCACCATTAAACGTAAATAATCCACGATAAACATCATGGCAGTTTGATCTTTGATAATGCGAGGATACTGAGAGAAAATCTCACTCTCTTGCGGATTTTCAATATCTTTTTCGAGTGCAAGTAGGCCTTGTTGGCGAGATTTATTCAAAAGCTGAAATAACAAAGCCATTAAGTCCATTGACATGGCTTTGTTGTAAGAAGAGCGACGGAAGAGTCTTGGTAATACTTTGCATAATGCAACGATGGCTTTACCACTGTTACCCACAACAAATGCGCCTAAACCAGCCCCCAAAATAATGACAAACTCAGCTGGTTGGTACAGCGCGCCAAGATGACCACCGACCATGACATAGCCACCGATAACGGCAGCTGTAACAATGATATATCCGATGAGTATTAACACAGTATTCCCTTTCACTCCGTTGGTTAACAGATGGCAGTCAAAGGGAATATGAGGAAGGACAGGCAATGAAATTGCCTGTAAACCAAATTAATCCAATTACATTACCGCTTTGGTAATGCCATCTTGTCGATATTCCGTAATATCGGCGAGATGCTCGGAAAGTTTACGTTTTTTTATCGCTCGTGATGGTGGCTGGCACAAGCTGCACGTAAAACTATTTTCAGGAATGTGTGCATAGGTGATAAATGAACCACTACAACAATTGCAATCGGAACATTGCAACATGCCACTTTCCACAAAACGCACTAGAGTCCAAGCGCGAGTTAATGCCAAAATCGGCTCATCACCCTCATTTGGTGAACATTGTTCGAGATAAAGTCGATATGCTTTCAGGATGGCATCAACCCCTTCACATTGACCTGTTTTTAGTAAAAATTGGTAGGCGTTATAAAACATGGAAGAATGAATATTTTGTTCCCATGTCATGAACCAATCTGTTGAGAAAGGGAGCATCCCTTTTGGTGGTGGGCAGCCTCTGAGCTCTTTGTATAAACGCACTAGACGTCCACGACTAATTTGAGTTTCGCTTTCTAACATTTGGAGACGAGCCCCAAGAGAAATTAATTCCATTGCCAAACGAATATCATTAGCTTCCTTGACAATACTTTTTTCAGCTACGCTACTCATCTTTTTCTCGCTATATCTGAATCGGACTCATTATGCGTTTGCAATAATCGAGTCGATAGAAGGATACCCGTATGAATTTGTTGCAATTCATCGACTCGAGATTCTCGGGTAAGTTTTTCAATGGTGTCACTATTTTCAAATCTAAACTGGCAGATTAGCTGATTTGTTTCCGCTAATTTAACCAATTGAGGTAATGAAAGTTCTGCTAAAGTGTTTGCCATTGAATCTGAAATCCCGAGTCTAAACATGGCAGTGGCTTTTTCCTGGGAGATAAGCTTTTGAGCTAAAAGCAAATATGAAAGATTAATATCGTATATATGCTTCAGAAAATCAGTGGTAGAGCTCATTTTTTTATACCTTTCGAATAATTATTAACATCTGTATGCACAAAGAACAAATATCAATTTGAGCCAAATGTGTTAGCCAAAATTTTAAATATGAAAATGATTAAAGCTGGATAGCGTAATCCGTTACTATCCCATGAGATCCGTTGAAATACCCAGTTTGGAGTATATGAACACATAGGTTCAAACTTAAATATATTTCCTGATTACCTACAACAATAACGAGTGGCTAAAAATTTAGCATTTTCAGCAAATCTCAGAATATACCGATTTCATTATTAGCCGTTAATTATATACACCACTAAATTAACTATTCAAGACACTTATGTTTCTTTTTGGTCTATCGGGATAATTATCCATCTATATATTAGCAATTCTTTATTACAACTATATCTTAACCCTACTTATCTCAAATATTCGCAACATTTAGATTCACCATAAGCGAAATACT
>NZ_JAMPSW010000139.1:0-1861 GCF_028484855.1 Providencia sp. PROV033
TAGCTTAGTAGCTTAGTAGCTTAGTAACTTGAGGTTGTTTCTAATATATTGATTTAAAAATAATAATGGGGTTAGTTATGATTATACTAATTGGTTCTCAAAAGGGTGGAGTTGGTAAATCAACTTTATCGGTAAATGTCGCTGGCGAATTAACTCGACTTAATAAATCAGTGATCATAGTTGATGCCGATGATCAGCAATCTGTTATGAGCTGGTATAACAATAGAAATGAAGAACTAAAAAGAATACCTGTTGTTTCTGCATCAGGTAACATTAAAAACACACTTTTAGAATTAAACAAACACTATGATTATGTAATCGCTGATAGTGCTGGTCGTGACAGTCAAGAACTTCGATCAGGTTTGTTAGCCGCTGATATTTTTATTAGTCCACTAAGACCATCTCAGATGGATTTAGATACAGTAGCCCACATATCTAAGGTGTTTATAACCGCGCTTGATTATAATGAACAGGTTAAAGGTTATGTTGTACTAAACATGTGTCCGACTAATATTTTTATAGATGAAGCAAACCAAGCTGCAGAGGTACTGAATGAGTTTCCTCCTCTGAAGCTGATATCATCAAGAATATGTGATAGAAAAATCTATAGAGATACATGGGCTGATAGTATTACAGTTTCAGAAGCTACCAATGAAAAAGCTAAAAATGAAATTACAAGTTTTGTTCAGGAGGTTGTTCTATGAGAAATAGAAAGCCACTTCAATCGGAAGATCAATTTATCAATAATGCAACATCTATACCTGAGATTGCTAATAATACAAACAAAAGAGTACGAAAATACAAGGCAATATCAACTAGTTTAACTGAACAGTATATAGAGGATATAGATAATTTAATCCATATTTCTGCGGTCGATGGGTTACTTAATGTATCTCGTTCTGATGTGATTAAAGCTGCATTGGATAATTTTAACAACTTATCAAGCGATGAAAAAATATTAAAAATCAAAGAGGTTAAAGGCTAAGTTATTAATTTATTATAGCTTAATAGCTTAATAGCTTAATAGCTTAATAGCTTAATAGCTTAATAGCTTAATAGCTTAATAGCTTAATAGCCTAATAGCTTGGAGCTAAATAAAAAAGATTTGGACATTTGTGTAGTGTGTAAATATACAGTATATTATAGCTGTGTATTTATACAGTATTGGTGCGCTATGCAAATCCCTATTTTTGAAAGTCAAATTGCTTGCGGGTTTCCCAGTCCAGCTCAAGATCACATCGAGCGTCGTTTATCGCTTGATGCAGAACTCATACGCTATCCTGAAAGTACCTATTTTCTTCGTGCTTCAGGGGATTCGATGAAGGATGCGGGGATTTTTGATGGTGACTTATTAGTCGTTGAAAGTCACCTTACTGCGCGTCATGGGGAAATAGTGGTCGCTGAATACAATGGCGAATTCACCTGTAAGTACCTGCAAATTACCCCAACTAAAGCACTTATTCCCGCTAACAGCCAATTTCCTGCTATTCCCATCAATGACGATACGGACGTGCAAATTTTCGGTGTCGTTCGTTATGCCGTGCATACCTGTCGGTGAAAGACATGTTTGCGCTTATCGATGTCAATTCCATGTACACCTCCTGTGAATCTGTCTTTAGGCCCGATTTAAAAGGAAAGCCAATTATTTGCCTTTCGAATAACGATGGGTGCGTCATTGCGCGTTCAGCTGAAGCGAAACCCTATATCCGTATGGGGGCTCCTTATTTTGAAATTAAGTCGATAATCAAACAAAAGCAAGTAGTTGTGTTTTCTTCAAATTATCCTTTGTATGCCGATTTTAGTAACCGATTTATGGCGGTGATTTCACAAATTGTGCCTCAAATTGAGGTTTACAGTATTG
>NZ_JAMPSW010000140.1:0-3425 GCF_028484855.1 Providencia sp. PROV033
CCTGTCTGGTAACTCGGGTTTTCAACCTCGCCCCATGAAGCTGTTGTTTCAACGCAATGGCGTTTGGGCTGACCTCTTAGAAACCTATCCGCTCAGAAGTATTGAAGTCGAAGTCATAACAAAAATGCTTGCCTGTGGTACACCCTTGCTAGGCGCACATGAAGTCGCTTGTGAAAATCCAGAGTGTTTTCACCGACGACTGATATTCCAAAGCTGCAAAGGACGAGGCTGCCCCTCCTGTGGGAAAAAAGCCACTGATAGCTGGATTGCTACCATGATGACCCGTTTACCCGATACGCCCTGTCAGCACGGCTCTTTTACCTTACCCGACACACTTTGGCCACTCTTTGAATTTAATCGCACACTTCTCGGTTCACTGTTCTCGCTCGCCGCCGATAATCTTCTGTATGCTGCCAAAAAACGCGGGTTAACCATCGGTATCTTCGGTGCACTTCATACCTATGGGCGTCAGCTCAATTGGAATTGCCACATTCACTTATCTTGGACCACCGGAGGACTCAATCGGCATGGTGATTGGAAAGCACTAACGTTTGATTTGACTAAAGTCAGACAGCGTTGGATGTGGAATGTTCGCCAATGCTTACTAAAAGCGTGGGGGAAAATAACGTTACCGCCCTCACTGGCTCACCTTCGTGATTATGATGAATGGAAACGATTTATTCTCAATCAGGGCAAAAATGACAAAGGTGAAGACTATTGGCATGTTTATTTCGCTAAACCCACGAAAAATGCAAAACAAACCGCGAAATATTTAGGGCGCTATCTCAAAAAGCCGCCTGTAGCCAGCAGTCGCTTGGCGCATTATGACGGTGGTAGCCGGGTTTCATTGCGCTTTTTAGATCACCGTACTGGTTGTTATGACAATCTGGCGTTAAGTCAGCGAGAGCTGATATTACGGATAATCAAACACATTCCCGAGAAACATTTTCGGATGATCCGCTACTTTGGTTTTCTGGCCAACCGCGTGGTGAGCGAAAAACTGCCACAGGTAAAAAAGGCACTCGGTCAGAAAGCCGAAAAACAGGGACGAAAGGCAACCTTTAGCGACTTAAGCCAACGCCTGCTGAATATCGACCCATTCATCTGCTTATTGTGTGGCGGGGTTATGCGATACCGCCGAGCTTACGCCGCTGTCCGGTTACCTGAATTGATAGCCAATGCTGCGGCTATCGCACGAATGCGCTATGTCGTCTGATACAGGAAAGATCCGCCTATCTCGCCTAAATCTGGTCAAAAATCCATCACACATTGGTGTTTTAGGCGAGCAATTTGGTCATGGAAGACAAAAAAAGGGAATTTTAGCCTTTGACAGACCCCATGTTATGCGAACTCTGAAACTTTGAAATTCCTAGACGTCGAGAGTTTTTGTAACCTGACAGGTATGGATGCGTTGTATTCCTGGCATGAACTTGGTCATAAATTAAAAGAGGATGTCTTCAGGTGTGCCCACTTGCCTGTGGGCGTGGGGATATCCAGTACCAAAACGTTAGCTAAACTCGCAAATCACGCTGCCAAAACATGGAAAAAAACGGGTGGTGTCGTCGATTTAAGTTCGCCCAGTCGTCAGAGAAAACTCATGGCATTAGTGCCAGTCGGGGAGGTTTGGGGAATTGGTCGTAAACTGGCAAAGCGCTTAAATCAAAGTGGGATTGAAACTGCCTTGGATTTAAGTCGGCTGCCAACGTCTCAGGCACGTAAACTGTATTCCGTAGTTTTAGAGCGAACGGTGCGGGAGCTCAACGGGGAATCGTGTCTTCAGCTGGAAGAAATTGCGCCCGCTAAGCAACAAATTATTTGCTCTCGTTCGTTTGGCCATAAAGTCATGGACTACGAGTTAGTTCGCCAATCGGTGTGTGCGTTTGCTGAACGTGCAGCAGAAAAACTGCGTGAAGAAAAACAATATTGTCGGCTAGTCACGTTGTGGGTACAGAGTAGCCATTTTTCTCATCATGAGCCGCATTATTATCGACAAGAAACTCAAGCCCTCATGTATCCCACCCAAGATACGCGCGAGATTATTCAGGCGGCTGTCACTTTGTTTGACCGACTTTGGCTTGCGAATGTGAAATACAGTAAAAGCGGTATCTTGCTCAGTGAATTTTCCCCTTCAGGGCAAGTGCAACTGAATTTGTTTGATAATGGTCAGGCTTTTCGCAAAAGTGGTGAGTTAATGCGGACAATTGACCGGATTAATCGAGGAAAAGGGGCTATCTGGTTTGCAGGGCAGGGAATACAATCGCAATCCGCTTTATGGAAAATGAAGCAGCAATTTCTCTCGCCTCGATGGACAACGCAATTTTCGGACATTCCGATTGTAAAATGCTAATCACAATTTGGTTGTTTTTTAATCACTCTTGATATTCATTCATGAATCAAACGATTATCCCTGTTACTCACATCGTTATTTCAAGTTATCCACTGATTTTGTGGATACGTCATTTTTAAATTTCGAGGCAACGGCTTTATTCTGGCATTGAGCCAGGATTAAGCCGAACGCCGGATTGACCCCATTTACACACAGTTGGCGCAGGTTCCCCGTACACTCTCGTTCACGCGCCTGTTTGGGCCGCGTTCACTGGTTCGCCAAATGTGGAAAATGGGGACAACCGGCTTGAAAGTTCAACAACTGCGCCTTTTACCGTTTTCAACGTGGCGCTAAGGGCAGGGGTGCAGCTCCCTGCGGGATCGCCCCTGGTTCACTGCTTAGCTGTGCTAAGCGTTAATGGCGACTTGCCGTTCGCTTCTCTCGCCGCAAGTCGGGTGCTGCCATCTTCACCGTCTGTGTTGTTAATCGTTCGTTGTGCTCCACCGCTTGGCCTAGAACATAGCCTCACCTCGTCATACAGCAAGGGTTAAGTGAACTCCACCAAAATTCTTGCCGCGTTGCTTACCAACAATTTTGTCTCCGCCCTTGCTTCCTTCCTTGTCTCGTCTCTGTACGGCCTTTGCAGCGGAGGAACTCAACGAAAGAAATCATTAACACCGAGGAGGATTCAAAGATGTCATCACATCAACACCTTGCAGCTCCAGAATCTAACGAAAGAAGGGGGGAAACCCCACTGACAAATAACCAGAAAGCGGATTTATTGCATTACATTGCACCATTAACACGGCTATTGGATTTGTTTGAGGGGGATATTTCAGCAGATTTATACGATGAAGAAATCACGTTGCACAGTGATGCATTCGATTCCAACAGCATTTTCATGAATGACGGGTATCCGATTGGCTTTAGTGACAATTTAAACAATATGTTCTATCTGCGTCCTGAACTCATTCAGACATCTTAAGTGCTAAGGGAGTTGTTGACCCTCCCTTAGCTCAGACACATCAATAACTATAGAGGTAATAAATATGTCTACATTAGAAACTATCATTAACCCAAAACAACGTAAAGTAAAGGG
>NZ_JAMPSW010000141.1:0-6243 GCF_028484855.1 Providencia sp. PROV033
ATACACAAAAAAGGGATAAATTAATTTATCCCTTTTCATTAACTATTCCTTATTTTTATTTCTCATTTAAATTTGGATATTTATTTAAAAATAAAAATACCTATCATTAATATTAAATAGAATTTAAAATAAATTAAAAATCAATTTAATATTCAATCCATTCACTCGTCTAGGTCAGTGAAATGTACCTAAAACATGCATTTATTAAGCATAAAGCAAAGCAGAGAACAACTTTTCCAAATAAATCATATCATTAAATATGCACCCAATATTCTTAAACACGATTGAAATCCATTAGTATTTGCAGGGATTAAATTATGATTTTCAAGCTTCAATATTCTTCCTTGGAAATAAATAGCTAACATAATGATATAATAAGAAATACTTTTTTAGGTTTAATTTAAAAACCAAAAACTAAAATTATCCGACTAATTTTGATAAAAGATTTATGGTAACTTGTGTACTATTCGAAAAAACAAAAATAGGACCCATCATGACAAATACACAACTACTATTACTCGCAACCAACAACGTCAAAAACAATACTGAACTTAGCCATTCTCAAGCGTCCTATGTTTATCAATATTATTATGCGAATGTTGCCAACAAATTCCTATCAGTTAAAGATTTCATGAAGGAATTCATAAAATTAACTAAGCCGGCTCTGGAGAGTGAACAGGATCTTCAAATACTGAGTTTACGTATTTACTCAGAAATTGAGAACTATTTAGGGGCGGCACAAACTCGTTTTATTCAACGTCAAAAATTATTGCAAAAGTAAGCGATAAAGCACAAAACAGACCTCCCATCGAGGTCTGTTCATCATCAAATTAACTTATTGTTCTTGCAATTCAAGTTCTGCAATAACAGGCAGATGGTCACTGACTTTCGACCACTGAAAATCCTTGCTATCTGTCGGTATCGTCATGTTTTTGACATCCCATACTTGCCCTTTATAAGTAAAAATGTGGTCAATATCAATGGCAGGGTTAACCGCTGGCCATGTTCGATAATTTACCCCTTTTTTCTCAACGGGATTCCAAAAATAGCTAATTTCTTCAATCGGTTGTTCTTTCGCCGTTGAGTTAAAATCGCCAGCAAGGATTTTAATAGAGGCGGCGATATTATCAAAACCCGTCTCTGTATCACCAATGGTCGCATCTAAAATATGGCGAACTTGTCCAATACGAATGGTTGGATCTTTTTGCCAATCTAAGTGTGTTCCCATGATAATAATGGGTGAATCAAAACCAGGCTTAGTAATTTGTGATAATAACACGACACGCTGTTCTGCTCCCCCAGAGGGTAAATTGACGACTTGGGATTTTTCAATTTTATATTTTGATAAAATACCTACCCCATATTCACCACCATCAAAATCGAGCGCCTTACCAAACGCAAAATCCATCTTGTTAGCTTTGGCTATTTCCTCGAGTTGATTCACTTTTTTACTACGAGCAGTTTTATTATCAATTTCAGTTAATACAATTACATCCGCATCAATCTTAGCAATTGCTTTGCTGAGTTCATCTAAATTAGCCACATCCGCTGCCAGCTCATTCTTACCGATATTGTAGGTAGCAACTTTGATTGTTGGTTTATTAGCGGTATAGACCTTATTAGGCGTACCCCCATTTTGCACCATTAATACTTCAGAGCCCGTTGTTGCAGCAGTAGCACCACAGGAAACTAAAATTGCGGCAGAAATTAATGTTTTTATTGGTTTCATCGTTTATTTATCCCCAGTAAAATGGCTACATTCAAGCTAAATAGATACCTATCTCTGCACAAAATCCGAGCACTCAAGATAGATACTTCTAAAAAGTAACACAGAAGAATAAATAAACCGTGACCTCTACAGCACTCTTATTTCGAGATTAAAAATAACTTTTAGCCTTTATGTAATTTTGTGACCCAAACCACACTGCCATACAACAAATAGATTATTTTCTAGCCACTTTGTCTTGCTTCAAATTTATACGGAAAAATAATCTCATCTTGCTCATTAATAAAATTCTCTTCCGCCTCACTTAGCCATTTTAATAATTTCTTTGCCGTTTCCCGCGCCATTTTACTGTAATCAATACGTACAGAAGTCAATGATGGATGAATATGATCACAATTCTCAGACCCTTCGACACAGGCGATTGCCAACATTTTAGGCACTTTGATTAATCGTCTTTGGCATTCAAACATCACCCCCAGCGCTATCATTTCATGGCTACAGATCACCGCTTCTAATTCAGGCTGGCGAGTTAACATTTCACTAATCGCTTGTCGCCCAAAATCCATTGTGGCGATATAAGGAGTGGTAATACTCTGTTCAGCACTTAAATTATGCTTTAACAACGTATTATTCCAGCCACTCAGTTGCTGGCTCTGCATTTTGCTATCCATTTGCGCACCAATATACCCAATACGTTGGTGACCTTTTTGTAGCAAGTAGTGAGTGAGAAAACTGACTGCTTCCCCCAAGTTATTTTTTATATTTAATGAAAAACGATGGGAAGAATCCCCTGTCACACTAATAACAGGGATAGGTAAATTATTTAGCGTATTTAGTGCACTCTCAGAATTCACCACACCAAAAATGACGAATGCCGCAGGGCTACTTTGTAATAACGTGAGTAAGACTTCAGACTCTTTTTTATGTTGATAATCATGGCTACCAATCACCACTTGGTAGTTATTTTTATTCAAGACTTCTTGTAATGCTTGCAGAAAAACTGAGCTCGCATTATCCCTCAATGAAGGGATTAATACCGCAATAGTGCGACTTTGACCTGATGCCAAAATACCTGCGGCAGAGTTAGGGATATAACCCAGCTCTTCAACCGCTTCATTGATCTTTTCCCTTAGTTTATCCGAGACTAATTCCGGTGTACGTAAGGCTCGTGATACCGTCATTGAGCCGACGCCCGCATATTTAGCAACGTCTTGTAGGGTGACTCTTCCTGTATTCTTTCTTTTTCGGGTTTTCTGCATGAAATTCTTTTGATTCATCTAAACTGATTATTCAACGGCGATAACTTACCACAGGTCTGATTTGTTAATTAACAGACAAATACACTAAAAATGATTTTATTAGGGATATTTAGCCAAAATGATAGCGCTATCACGAAAATGAACAATTCAACTAGATAGCGCTACCATAGATCACTACTATTCACTCAATTACTACAATATCTAACAATAATTCTTTTTTACCAGGAGCCAAACCAATGCTAACCACATTATTAACCCCAAATGTGATTCAGGTGGTTGAGAGCGCCAATGACTGGCGTGATGCGATAAAAATTGCCTGTAATCCGTTAATTAATAATAAGTTCATCGAACCTCGCTATATTGATGCCATCATTCAATCCCATGAAAAAATCGGTCCTTACTATGTATTGGGTCCGGGTATCGCAATGCCACATGCGCGTCCTGAAGATGGAGTAAATCAATTATCCCTTGGACTAACTGTCATCAAGCAAGGGGTTGAATTTGGCTCTGAAGGTAACGATCCAATTAAGTTATTGATTGTTCTTGCGGCAACCGATAGCAATAGCCATATTGGCGCTATCGCAAAACTCGCCGAACTTTTTGATAACCAAGAAGATATTGATAGCATCATGCAATCAGAAAACGTAGATGACATTCTTAACATCATCGCTAAATATGAATAATTGAGTCATAGGTAAATATTATGAAAATCACTGTTGTTTGTGGAAATGGTTTAGGTACAAGTCTGATGATGGAAATGAGCATCAAGACAATTTTAAAAGACCTGCAAGTTGCGGCTGATGTTGACCATGTTGATTTAGGCTCAGCAAAAGGTACCGTGAGTGATATTTTTGTCGGCACTACAGATATTGCAGAACAATTAGTTGCTCAGCAAGTTGGCGGCGAAATCGTTGCTCTGGAAAACATGATTGATAAAGTTGCGATGAAAGAACGTCTGAGCGTAGCTTTACAGAAACTCGGCGCGATGTAACCGGAGGCTTCATGGAATTCTTTCGTTTTCTGATGCAAGATGTGCTTTCAGAACCTGCCGTACTGGTTGGTCTGATTGCCTTAATTGGCTTAATTGCTCAAAAAAAACCTGTCACAGAATGCATTAAAGGCACCATCAAAACCATCATGGGTTTTGTGATTTTAGGTGCAGGTGCGGGTCTGGTTGTCAGTTCTTTAGGTGATTTCTCCGCTATTTTCCAACACGCATTTGGTATTAACGGTGTTGTACCAAACAACGAAGCTATCGTCTCTATTGCACAGAAAAGCTTCGGTCGTGAAATGGCAATGATTATGTTCTTTGCGATGTTAATCAATATCTTGATTGCTCGCCTGACCCCATGGAAATTTATATTCCTAACCGGTCACCATACTTTATTCATGTCTATGATGATTGCGGTAATCTTAGCTACCGCAGGTATGGAAGGAACGATGCTCGTTGCAGTCGGCTCACTGATTGTTGGTTTCTGTATGGTATTCTTCCCTGCCATTGCACATCCATATATGAAGAAAGTCACTGGCTCCGATGATGTTGCAATCGGTCACTTCTCCACAATTTCTTATGTATTAGCTGGCTTTATTGGTAGCAAATTTGGTAATAAAGAACATTCAACTGAAGACATGAATGTGCCAAAAAGCTTACTGTTCCTGCGAGATACCCCCGTTGCAATTTCATTCACGATGTTCATTATCTTTATCATTACTTGTTTATTTGCAGGCAGTGATTTTGTTCGTGAAGTCAGCGGCGGTAAAAACTGGTTCATGTTCTCGTTGATGCAATCCATCACTTTCGCCGCAGGTGTTTATATCATCCTGCAAGGTGTACGTATGGTTATCGCGGAAATTGTTCCTGCATTTAAAGGAATTTCTGACAAACTGGTGCCAAATGCCAAACCAGCATTAGACTGTCCTGTTGTCTTCCCTTATGCACCAAATGCGGTATTAGTTGGCTTTTTAAGTAGCTTTGCGGCAGGTGTGTTAGGCATGTTTGTTCTGTATGCACTAAACATGACCGTGATTATTCCTGGCGTTGTTCCTCACTTCTTTGTAGGTGCAGCTGCGGGGGTATTTGGTAATGCGACAGGTGGACGTCGTGGTGCAATCCTCGGTGCCTTTGCTCAAGGCTTACTGATTACATTCTTACCTGTATTCTTACTGCCAGTCCTTGGTGATATCGGGATTGCCAATACCACCTTTAGTGATGCTGACTTCGGCGCTATCGGAATTCTATTAGGTATTATCGTTCGATAATTCATTAACCCTCTGGGGTACCTACTCAGAGGGTTTTTTCTATTTATACGACTTCAGTAATACGGACATTCCAATGGGGCTTAATTTACTTTCCCAGCCAAGCACCATCCTTAAATAAGAAATCTTGCAATAAAACTAAATCATCCGGCGTTACGTGGATCACCCCTTCTCCTGGAATATCAATTTCAGCAATCATAAATAATGCCAGTGTCGTCAATGATGGCAAAATCACAATTAACCAATTTTTTCCTTTTGTTCCACGAATATTGTAGCCAATCAAAATATTCGAACAGACCGCAAAAAAGATTAATAAAAACCATGCCGCATTCGGAATTTGGTGCCGCCAACTCGCCATCGTTTTTTGCTGTGACACATACAGATCACCAAAAGCAGATAAAACAGATGAAACCACTGGGTTCGGTTACGCTTGGGCTTGTTTAACGCCGATTTCCCAAAGTTGCCCTTGTTTTGTTAATGAAGCCATCCTCCATTGATTATTTTCATCGCTTACCCCTGACTTAAAAAACTCGATGCGCGCTTCAAGATATTGTTGAATAAGTAATGATGCCTCCGCTCGTTCATCACCGCTGAGTAATTGCGCGCGTTGATATGCATTACCAATCGCTATAGCTTCATTTTCTTCTGTTTGTTGGCGATTATTATAGCCATTGATTGAAATGGAGAGTACGAATCCAATTAATAATCCCAGCAATGATAGAATCGCTCCCAAAATAATTTTAGCTTCATCATCAGCCAGTTCCTCATGGGCACTGCGACGTTTAAAAATATACTTCCCAATATAAGCGGAAATAATTAATAAAATAAACGTAACGATAAATAAAAGAATGGAATCAATGGGGGAGTCATTAATTAACTCAGAGAGGTTAAACACTGATGAATCCCCTAATGATTTTTATCAAAATCATTAAGTTAAGGTAGATACACATCTTGTCATATGATCAAATGGTTTCGCCAAAAATCAATAATCAGACAACAAAA
>NZ_JAMPSW010000142.1:0-5978 GCF_028484855.1 Providencia sp. PROV033
GTTAATGTTTTGTTTAATTAGATAGATATAATTAATTTCTATTAATCGTTAATTTAATTAATAGGTTTTTTTGCTGCCTGGTGTAATTCATTTATTTAAAATAAAACAAGATGCTTAATTCACTGACTTACGCTGCTACTATGATGTATATAAAGATTACTTATCACATTCAATAATGTTTAATTTTGGAAATGTTTGCTTAAAGTTTTTGTCATTTAGTTTATTTGTGATTAACACGTTAATATCATTTAAGGTACAAACTTGGCTAAATGCATATTGGTCTAATTTATTATTATCAGCTAATAACACACAGTTCTCAGAAACCTGAATCATAATACTTTTTAATTTGGCATTTATTTCGCTACCATCGCGCACGCCAGTCTCTATATTGAATCCTTGGCACGATAAAAATAACGTTTTAATTTGAAAGCTACGGATAATACTTTCCGATATTGGACCATGAAAATCATCATGGCGCTCTGAGTATTCCCCACCAATTCCAATGACTCGGACGCGATCTCGACACGCAAGAGCTTGAATAATTTTGACGGAATTCGTAACCACCGTAATATCGATATCCGGTATTTGCCTCGCGAGAAACCAGCAAGTGCTGCTGTTATCCATCATGATGCAATCACCGGGTTGGATAAATTTCAGTGCGGCTTTTGCTATTTTCATTTTCGCATCCGGATTCTCTTCCGTTCTTTTGCGAAACGATTCTGCGCCATCCACCATTTGACTGAGTTTGACCGAAGAAGGCATGACACTCAGTACTGGAGTTTCATCTTGTTCAGTAGCAACGGCACCGCCGAAGCTGCGGAGCAGACGTTTTTCGCGTTCAAGCGCCGTTAAATCACGACGAATAGTTTCTTGAGAAACGTGACAAAGCAGGGCTAAATCGCGCACTAGTGCTGAACCATGCTGTGAAACATGAGAACAAATTAATCGATGGCGTTCAGCTTGTAACATCTCAAGACTCCTATTCTTTCCATGATATGCATTGTGCCTGCGTTGATTTTTTTTTGTCGTGACTCGACTCATGTAACGGTGGAGAGAAATAAACAAAGCTATTTATAGAGATATAAGTCACCTTTTTAATGAAATTTAATTATATGCTTTCATTAAAATAGTTATTTAGATCACCAAATATAGCTATGTGTAGGCAAAAACCAGACGATGCTTTAAGCAACTTCATCAAATTCGGTCATTTTTACTAGGGCTATTTTTGTTTTAGTTTGACTGAGTATGACCGACTATGACTGAAATTCATGATTTTGTTAATGATTTGTAAAGCTACGAGCTTTTTAATTCGGCTAAATCTGTTTACCTTAATACCAGAACATCCTCTGTACATCGGCAAAAAAAGAGACAACAAAATAAGTTTTTGTCGTTGATATTCATAGCTATTTTCAAATTTTATTTTCACACCTGGGGAGGTAATCATGCTGGAGAAATTAAAACAGCAAGTTTTTGAGGCTAATCTTGAATTACCAAAACATAAACTGGTGACGTTTACTTGGGGTAACGTTAGCGGGGTAGACAGAGAAGCAGGCTTAATGGTGATTAAACCTTCAGGGGTGGATTATGAAACCATGAAAGCGGATGACATGGTCGTTGTGTCATTAAGCTCTGGCGAAGTGGTTGAAGGTAAATATAAACCGTCATCCGATACTGATACCCACTTAGCGTTATATCAAGCATTTCCAGAGATTGGTGGCATTGTTCACACTCATTCTCGTCATGCGACTATTTGGGCTCAAGCAGGGCTACCACTGAGTGCATTAGGTACAACACATGCCGATTATTTTTACGGTGAAATCCCTTGTACCCGTAAAATGACCGAAAGCGAAATTGCTGGGGAATACGAGAAAGAAACAGGGCATGTGATTATTGAAACATTTAAACAGCTCGGTGTATCTGCAAAGGATATTCCAGCAGTATTAGTGCATAGTCATGGTCCTTTTGCTTGGGGTAAGGATGCCCATAATGCTGTTCATAATGCAGTGGTATTGGAAGAAATTGCCTACATGAACTTATTTACTCGTCAATTGACACCTCAAATTGGTGATATGCAGCAAGAGCTGTTAGATAAACATTATTTACGTAAGCATGGGAAAAATGCCTATTACGGGCAAAAATAGTTTTTATTTTTAAATTGATAATTTAAAAGAGATTCTTTTTATTGTTAATTGATTGCTAAAGTTGTTTTTCATTTAATTGAAATTTTAGCTCATTCATTTTTCATCTGTTCACCATGCCAAAAGCCACGGAAATATTTTCGTGGCTTTGTCGTGCAAAAAATATTTTTATCGGGGTATAGGGTTAAATTGTAAGTCGGTTTAAACTGGCGCGGTGTATTGGTGACACTGAGTGGAAAGGACATGTCTAATCGATTACTTTTTCTATTTTTGACCTTTTTCGTTAATCTTTTTTCTGTTTCACATGCTGCAGATATAAAAAATAATAATTTAATCATCAGCGGTTCAAAAGCTATCAATCTTGATAATTGGGAGCTTGTGGATGTACCGCCTAAATTGATTCAGACAAAAGTCCCAGAAAATATCTTTGCTGTTGTTGGTGGTCAAATGCGAGTTGTAGGGGAAATTAATCCGGATACGGGTTTTTACACCTATAGCCCGAATGGCGACTATAATGCTTTACAGTTTGGTAATGATTTTGCCTATGTAAAAAACACCCAAATATCCAAAAAGAAACCTCGAAATATTCCTGAGGATGACCGATTAAATGACTTAAAGAATCCGGTCTATGACTATTTGATTACAAGCCAAAAAACACCGGTATACAGCGCAACTGATGAGAATTCTCGGCAGATAGCCTCGTTATGGGAAAACTTACGTTATCCGGTACTCGCGCGGATGATCAAAACCGATGAAGATGGTGATAAAACATCGTGGTTAACGATTCGTATAGGTGATCGCCTTGGGTATGTCCGTTTAGATGATGTTGCCATAGATAAAGGCATTCCTATTTTAACCTACCACCATGTTCTCAAAGATAGCGAAAATAAAAACTTTCGCCATACATCGACGACCACCTCTGTTGAGGCATTCCGTGAACAGATGAATTACCTCAAAGAGATGGGATACCAAACGCTATCTTTAGACGATGTGGAAGGGTATTTAAATAAGAGTGCAAATTTGCCGGGGCGAGCAGTGGTATTAACGTTTGATGATGGACTGAAATCAGTGTATCGCTATGCGTTGCCTATTCTAAGAGAAAACCAGCAGCAAGCGACGCTGTTCGTGATTTCTTCCCGTATTAAAACACAGCCACAAAAATGGGACCCAGATTCTCTGCAATTTATGAGTAAGCAGGAAATTAAAGAGAGCCAAGATGTGTTTCATATTCAGTCTCATACGCACTTTTTGCATCGCTTAGATAACCGTAATAATCCGATTATCTTTAGTCGTAAAGAGCATACGATAATGTTGGATTTTAAGCGTTCAATGAAAGCTCTTGCTAAGTTTGAACGAGACCAGCGTTATTTAGCCTATCCATTTGGCGCTTATAACCAAACGGCAATTGAGGCAGCGAAAGAGGCAGGTTTGCATATTGCGGTATCAACTATTCAAGGCAAAGTTAAACTTGGCGATAACCCCTACGCATTAAAACGATTGTATGCCTATAGCACTGACCCTATTAGCAAATTTGCATTGATGGTAGGCAATAGCGAGCAGGATGTGGTGAATAAGAACGTGGTCGTTGATAAGTAGAGAATCGATAAGTAGAAAGCTGATAAATAACGATTGGTTAAGATAACAGGGTGAGCAAAATGATTATTGCTCACCCTTTTTTAATTATTTAACACATTTCTTGCAAGAGTCATTTTGGACAATATCAAAGAAGTTATTGCCTTTATCATCCACTAGAATAAATGCAGGTAATCCTTCCACTTCCATTTTCCATACGGCTTCCATACCTAGCTCTGGGTATTCGAGACAATTTAAGCTTTTCACAAATTCTTGCGCCAAAATCGCCGCAGAGCCGCCAATGCTACCAAGATAAAAACCGCCGTGTTTTTTACACGCATCGGTGACTGCTTGAGTTCGGTTACCTTTTGCTAGCATTAACATGCTGCCGCCATGGGATTGGAAGAGGTCAACGTATGGATCCATACGGTTTCCGGTGGTTGGACCTAAAGAACCTGACACCATGTCCTCAGGTTTTTTCGCAGGGCCTGCGTAATAGACCATATGATCTTTAAAATATTGTGGTAGCTCTTCACCATTATCTAAGCGCTCTTTGAGCTTGGTATGGGCGATATCGCGAGCGATGATCAGTGGACCACTGAGGGATACACGGGTCGACACAGGGTGTTTACTCAACTCGGCCAAAATATCTTTCATTGGGCGGTTGAGGTCGATATGAACCACGGTTCCTTCTGTCTGATGACGCATCGATTCAGGGATATATTGCGCTGGATTATGCTCCATTTTCTCCAGCCACAAGCCGTCTTTAGTAATTTTTGCTTTGATATTGCGGTCAGCGGAGCAAGAAATGGCTAAACCGATCGGACAAGAAGCGCCATGGCGAGGCAAGCGAATGACACGCACATCGTGGGCAAAGTATTTGCCGCCAAATTGCGCACCAAAGCCAAGATGGCGTGACGCTTCTAATAACTCATTTTCTAGCTCAATATCACGGAACGCACGACCATACTCATTACCTGTCGTTGGCAGGTTATCATAGTATTTTGCCGAAGCCAGTTTGGCTGTTTTCAGCGTGGTTTCTGCAGAAGTACCGCCGATAACGAATGCGATATGATAAGGTGGGCAAGCGGTTGTCCCTAAGTTTCTCATTTTCTCAATTAAGAAGTTTTTCAACTTAGCTGGGGTCAGCGTTGCCTTAGTTTCTTGATAAAGGGCGGATTTATTTGCAGAGCCGCCGCCTTTGTTAACAAACAAGAAATGGTATTCATCACCCGTGGTGGCAAAAATGTCAAATTGCGCTGGCAAATTCGTGCCTGTATTGACTTCGTTGAACATATCCAGCGGGGCATTTTGCGAAAAACGCAGGTTTTCGCGTTGGAAAACGTTATAAATACCTCGAGAGAGGTATTCTTCGTCATCACAGCCAGTCCAAACTTGTTGACCTTTTTTCCCGACTACGGCAACAGTTCCTGTATCCTGACAGTTTGGCAGAATACCTTTCGCAGAAATCTCGGCGTTACGCAGTAATTGCAGGGCGACATACTTGTCATTCTCGCTCGCTTCAGGATCGTGCAAGATAGCCGCTACTTGTTTTTGGTGGGCTGGTCTTAAAAAGAACTGGGATTCATAAATTGCATGTTCAGCAAGAAAGGTTAAAGCCTCTGGCTCAATTTTTAGCATTTGCTTCCCAGCAAATTGCTCTACAGAAACATATTTATCAGAGACTTGGTAATATTCGGTTTTATCCTCAGATAACGGATAAGGTTCTTGGTAAAAAAACTCTTTATTAGCCATTTTGCTCACTCACATATTAATTTTAACGGAAAATATAAGAAATAAATTATTTATAGGCTTTTTGTTCTAAATGCCGCTTGTTTTGTCAGGCGGGATAATCGTTTATAGGGATAATAGTCTGAATGTAATTAGAATAATTACCCATTATATTCAAAGGGATGTAAAAGAAAATATGACTTTGGTTAAACTTTTCCGAGAAACTCAAATTCAAATTCAAAGTATGAAGTTAATCACATAATTTAATTATGGGTATTAGATTTAACTATTTGTTATTCATGTTATATCTAGGGTGTTAATTTAGATTTTATGCATTCAATTTTTCCATAAATATCATGCTAGGTTAGCTGATTCATTAATCATTCATGGTTTATTAGCATTTAGAAAATAATAAATAAAATGAAGCACAAGGATTAAATAAAAAAGAGTGATTATTATTACTTAGATAAGTTATCTTAATCATCAATAAGCTCGGTAATTAATGTAACAATTTGAATGCATTGTGTTTTTATGGTT
>NZ_JAMPSW010000143.1:0-5895 GCF_028484855.1 Providencia sp. PROV033
GAGTAATGGGTAAGTTTGGGCAAAAAAAGCCCCCTTCATAGGGACTTGAAGGGGGAGCTAAATGAATAAAGAATGGTTTAATTCGGGATCAAAGATAAAGGATCCGAATAAGCAAAACTTAGTTTTTTGTGCACTTTAGGAGACCATTCTTATTTAATGGGCTGAATCGCATTTATCGTTAAATGCCTATTGACGATAACCTGTCTTAATTTGTTCTAAGATGTTTTTGTAGGTCTCAGCTTGATTCTCATCTTCCATTGAAGCGACTTCGCGCTGCATTTTGATCAGAATCTTACCCGCATCAGCTTGACCGATAGCTTTAAGCATGTGAGTAACAAGATTTTTTAAACAGGTTACTTCGTCAGCTAAAGAGTTTACATCGGGCTCAGTTGGAAAATGGGTTTTCATTTAGGAATTCCTGTAAGAATAAAAAGTAATTTGCAGATTGTAGCATAGAAGAAATGATTCTGTCGCTTTTCAAACAGGTATGAAAATAAGAGAGAAATAATAGTTCTTCTATAAGAAAAGAGTCTGAAAACGATAGTTTTCAATCCTTTAAAGATGAATGACGAGTGTGATATTATTCACAAAAATGAACTGAAGGCTATTATTGGTCTTAATTATCTTCAACAGGATGTCGTAAACCATGTCTCAGGTTTCTCGAAGCACTGCATGGATCCGTGTATTGGCGCTCTCCGTTGCAGCTTTTGTCTTTAATACCACCGAATTTGTTCCTGTCGCATTACTGAGTGATATCGCAGAAAGTTTTCATATGACAGTGGCTCATACAGGGCTAATGATCACGATTTATGCGTGGGTTGTCGCAGTGATGTCCCTCCCTTTGATGCTAATGACGGGAAAATTTGAACGGCGAAAGTTATTGGGGTGCATATTTGTTATCTTTATTCTTAGTCATATTCTGTGTGGGATTGCATGGAATTTTGAAGTGTTGATTGTTGCACGCATTGGTATTGCATTATCCCATGCTGTGTTTTGGTCTATCACCGCCTCATTGGCAATCCGAGTCGCTCCTGCGGGCAAAAAAGCGCAAGCATTGGGTTTACTTGCAACGGGAACAGCCTTAGCGACTGTTTTGGGGCTACCACTAGGCCGTGTTATCGGGCAATGGATGGGCTGGCGAGTAACATTCTTGTGTATCGGTGTGTTGGCATTATTAACGATGATTGCGTTATTGCGATTTTTACCGCGTTTACCGAGTGAACATTCAGGGTCTTTAAAAAGCTTACCGATTATTTTTAAACGCCCAGCTTTAATTGGGGTGTTTGTCCTGATCACGGTCGTGATTACGGCGCATTTTACTGCCTACAGTTATATTGAACCATTTGTGCGTGATGTTGCCTTACAGAGTCAAAATTTTGCCACTGTATTATTGTTAATCTTTGGCGGTGCGGGCATTTTCGGTAGTGTATTGTTTAGTCGATACAGTAGCCGTTTTACACTGACATTTTTACCTGCATCGATTATTTTGATTACACTCTGTTTAGCACTATTTATGCCATTAAGTGGTGATGTTTGGACACTTATAGGTATTTGTGTACTTTGGGGAATTGCGATTATGTGTATCAGCCTTGGCATCCAAGTTAAAGTCCTTGATTTAGCGCCGGATGCAACGGATGTGGCGATGTCAATTTTCTCGGGATTATATAATATCGGTATTGGCGCAGGTGCGTTATTGGGCAATCAAGTTATTACCCATATGGGAATGACTAATATTGGTTACGTAGGCGCAATTATTAGTATCTTAGCTCTCGCTTGGTGCTTGTTTATCTACTTACGTTATACGTCAGCATTCAAAGAAAAACAGTTAGTGCCTGCCGATCATTAAGTCTTCTTTATTCATCAGCACTGTACTAATTAAAGGTTAGTATGGTGCTTTTTAGTGTGCTAAATTTCTGCCAAATATTAGGTTAATCAATAAATAAAGGTGAATTATGAAAGGATTGGGCTTTTTACTAATGTCCATTATTGCAGAGGTTATTGCGACGACGACACTAAAAGCATCAGATGGTTTTAGCCGTTTTTGGCCATCCTTAGTGGTAGTCATTGGTTATGCCATCTCTTTTTGGGGGCTTTCTCAGGTTGTGAAGGTGATGCCGCTGGGGATTGCCTATGCCATTTGGTCCGGTCTTGGGATTGTGTTGGTTTCTGTGGCTGCCATCTATATTTATAACCAAAAACTCGATTTACCCGCAATTATTGGTATGCTATTAATTATAACTGGTGTTTTAGTCATCAACCTGTTTTCTAAGAGTGGCACCCATTAAGGGAACTGAGACAGCGCTGATACTGTTGGAGAAAGAAAATGAAAAGGAAAGGTCAATCGCTGTTAAAAACAGTGATGGCAATGGGATCCGTTACGGCGTTAGCCGTTTTGCTTTCAGCGTGCGGTAGCTCGGAAAACAGTAAGATGACAAGAGCAGAAACCGCCGGTTCTCAATATGCACAGCAAGTTGTGAATTTAGGACCAGGTGTGCAAGAAGCCTGCACTTCTGCGGGTGGATTACCTTCATTGAATTTAGAATTAAATGGTGAAAAAACCCCCGTTTGCCAGTTTGCTAATGGGCGGCGTTGCACAGTATCGGTCATCCGAAATGGAGCCTGCATTTAAAACTTGAGACGCCCATCAAATAAAATTGATGGGCGAAAAGAAAGGTTATTTTTTACTTGGGAAGAATAGGCTGATAGCGACAATCACGCCAACTAAGATATAGGCAACAAAAATACCCACTAACCATTGCGGCATATCTAAGCCTAAGAATGCCCATTGTCTTACTGCACAATCACCTGTTGCTTCAAACACAGAAGGAACCCATTCTTGCAGTGGCAACCAATCTGGGAAATTCACGAAGAAGTCACAAGATGCAAAAGGCGACGGATAAAGTTGCAGCATGGTGTGTTCCCATGACAGGTCTAGCCCACGCCAACCGGCATACAGCCAAATCACAATTGCAATCACTTTAACAACGGTGCTTTTAGGTGCTATCGCCCCAATTAAACCCGCTGCAATAATTCCCATCAATGCAACGCGCTCATAGATGCACATTACGCATGGTTGTAGCTTCATAATATGCTGGAAGTACAGTGCTGCACATTCAAGCATAAAAGCTGTGAATGCCATGAGTAGCCAAGCTGACCGTCCTTGAGAACAGTAATTAAAAAATCTGAACATAATTAATTCCCTTCATTAATAATTGGCTTATTCTGCCTCTATCTGGGTGATAAAAAAAGCAGCAAAATCAGATTAGAATAAGATTAGCTTAGTTTTTACGTTTTATTACAAAAAAAGCCGCATAAGTATGCGGCTTTGAGTCAACAAAAGGGGTTATCAAAATTCATTAGCGAGGGATGGTAACTAAACCAATACTTTCCATCCAATCGGTTAGTGGGATTAACCACAACTCAACCCCAAGCAAACCAACGACCGTCATCACGATAGTAAATGGCAGCGCCATCCATACCATGCGTCCATAAGAAAGGCGGATCAGTGGGGAAAGGGCTGAAGTTAGCAGGAACAGGAATGCGGCTTGCCCGTTTGGTGTTGCGACCGACGGTAAGTTTGTTCCGGTGTTAATCGCCACGGCTAAGTGCTGATATTGCTCGGCTGAAATTAACCCTGCATTTGCTGCTTTTAAGGCTTCAGTGATATATACCGTTCCAACAAACACATTATCGGAGACGGCTGAAAGTAATCCATTAAATAAATAGAATAGTGAGAGTTGTGACGATTCAGAGGATTGCAGTACATACTGAATAAATGGTGTGAAGAGTTGCTGGTCAATGATCACCGCAACAACACTAAAAAATACCGTGAGCAGAGCAGTAAATGGCAATGCCTCTTCAAACGCTTTGCCGAGAGCATGTTCTTCAGTGATCCCGCAGAATGTCGTGGCAAGGATAATTACGGAAAGACCAATGAGCCCTACTTCAGCAAGGTGAAATGCTAATGCGACAATCAACCAAATCCCGATAAGACCTTGCACAATCAGCTGTGCTTGTTCTTTCTTGCTACGTTTTGCACTCATCTTTTTATCATGATCGGCCAATACTTGGCGTACGGAATCTGGTAATTCAGCGCCATAACCAAATATTTTAAACTTCTCGACGAGGAAACAAACCAGTAAACCACAGAAGAAAACAGGGATGGTGACTGGTGCCATACGTAGGTAGAAAGTAATAAAGTCCCACTCAATATGTTTGGCGATGATCAGGTTTTGTGGCTCACCGACCATGGTCATTACCCCGCCAAGGGCTGTACCGATACCTGCATGCATCATTAAGCTACGTAAAAATGAACGGAACTGTTCTAACGTGTGTTTTTTCTCAGCAGTATCAATGAAGGCATCGTTTTGTAGGTCGGTATTGCTAGGCTGGCTAGAGGCATATTGATGGTAAATAGCGTAGAAGCCAATAGAAACGCTAATGACCACAGCGATAACCGTTAGGGCATCTAAGAAAGCGGATAAAAACGCACTTGCTAAGCAAAATGACAACGCTAAAATTCGTTTAGAACGGACGTTTATTAACAGCTTCGTGAAGACAAATAGTAGAAGTTGCTTCATAAAGTAGATGCCAGCCACCATAAAGATTAGCAATAGAATCACTTCAAGATTATTGCTAATTTCATGGGATATTTGAGCTGGGCTAGTCATGCCAATGAGTACGGCTTCAATGGCTAACAACCCCCCAGGTTGAAGCGGGTAGCATTTTAGCGCCATCGCTAACGTGAAAATAAATTCGATGACGAGCAGCCAACCAGCGATGAATGGGTTAACAAAGTAGAAAACAATTGGGTTTATTATTAAGAACAAAATGATAGCAAGTTTGTACCAATCTGGAGAATTTCCCAAAAAATTCTTCAAAAATGCTCTTCTTAAACTAAAATCCATTATGACTTTTAATCCTCTTTAGCGAGTGTTGTGTGATAGCGTGTTACATACTACTCTTATCTTTTATAGAATTTAAGCTTATTTGCTAATAGATAATATATTAATTATATAGGGTTTTTACGATTTACCTACGGTTTATTAGAAAGCTAACTATCTCAGATTGTGACAATCTGGTATGATTTCTAGCAGTCCGTCTAAAAATGTTTGGAATAATAAAAATATGGTTATTAAAGCTCAAAGTCCGGCAGGTTTTGCGGAAGAGTACATTATTGAGAGTATTTGGAACAATCGTTTTCCTCCAGGATCTATTTTACCCGCGGAGCGTGAGCTATCCGAATTAATAGGCGTAACGCGCACTACATTACGTGAAGTTTTACAACGTTTGGCTCGTGACGGCTGGTTAACTATTCAGCATGGTAAGCCAACCAAAGTAAATAACTACTGGGAAACCTCAGGGTTAAATATCCTTGAAACCCTCGCGAAGTTAGACCATGACCGAGTACCTCAGTTAATTGATAACTTGCTAGCAGTACGTACAAATATCGCTGCTATTTTTATTCGAACCGCATTTCGCAATGATCCAGAAGCCGCATTGGAAGTGTTAGCCGGTAAAGACAAAGTTGAAGATAGTTCAGATGCTTTTAGCGATCTGGATTATAACATTTTCCGAGGTCTGGCATTTGCGTCAGGTAACCCAATTTACGGCTTAATCATTAATGGACTAAGAGGGTTGTATACGCGCGTAGGGCGCTATTATTTCTCGAATCCAGAAGCTCGCCGTTTAGCGTTAAGTTTTTATCAGCAGTTAAGTCATTTATGTCGCGAGCAAGCTTATGATCGTGTCATGGAGTGTGTCAGAAACTACGGTAAAGACAGTGGGATTATTTGGCATAACATGCAAAGCAATATGCCATCAGACCTTGCTAATAATATTTAGCCCACAACGTTTGCTCAATCAGAAGCCAGTGCTTTAGCGCTGGCTTTTTTG
>NZ_JAMPSW010000144.1:0-5833 GCF_028484855.1 Providencia sp. PROV033
TTTTTTATTGGTTCCCCTCAGCAATTTGGTTGAACTAAAAAGACCAATAAACCCCATAAAATCCATTAAAAAATTTTAAACCAATCGCAATGATTTGCCTTATCAATTAGTCAGATAAGTAAAAATGAGTTATTAAATATAATTTGTGATAAGGGATGAAAAAAGACACTAATTAGAGTGCTTTCAGCCATGAAATGGATTATAAAAAGTAGGGTCTTAATGGATGTTTATAATGGATTATGATGTTTCAAGCTTAAAAATTGCCCTATAAAGTTTGTTAATGGGTTAAGTTAGCAGAAGAATGTTACTTTCTTGTGAATGAATTAACATTACGTTTAAATTCTGCTATGCTGATTGCCCGAAGCTGGACATAATTTTATCGCCATTGAGATTATGTGAGCAAATTCCTCTGACCTGGCACCGGATGATAATTTTTTTCAGGATGGTGCAGACAGCCGGGTATATAAATAACAAAGAAGCGAGGAGAACGTCGTGCTAGAAGAATACCGTAAGCACGTAGCCGAGCGTGCCGCTCAAGGGATTGTCCCTAAGCCATTAGATGCGTCACAAGTAGCTGCACTAGTCGAGTTACTGAAAAACCCACCCAAAGGTGAAGAAGATTTCTTGTTAGACCTGCTGACCAACCGTGTCCCACCTGGCGTTGATGAAGCAGCTTACGTTAAAGCTGGATTTTTAGCCGCGATCGCAAAAGGCGAAACATCCTCCCCTCTGATCTCCCCTGAAAAAGCCATTGAACTGCTAGGTACCATGCAGGGCGGATACAATATTCACGCACTAATCGAAGCTCTTGATGATGCCAAATTGGCAGCCATCGCAGCGAAAGCACTTTCCCACACTCTACTGATGTTCGATAATTTCTATGATGTAGAAGAAAAAGCGAAAGCGGGAAATGCGCATGCTAAGCAAGTGATTGAATCATGGGCGAATGCAGATTGGTTCAAAGAGCGTCCTGAATTAGCTGAAAAAATGACCGTGACGGTCTTTAAAGTGACTGGCGAAACCAACACGGATGACTTATCTCCTGCACCAGATGCATGGTCGCGACCAGATATTCCTCTGCATGCCTTAGCCATGCTGAAAAACGCACGCGATGGCATCGTTCCTGATGAAGCGGGTAACGTAGGTCCAATTAAACAAATCGAAGAACTGAATAAAAAAGGCTTCCCGCTGGCTTATGTGGGTGACGTTGTTGGTACTGGTTCTTCACGTAAATCAGCAACGAACTCGGTTCTGTGGTTTATGGGCGATGATATTCCATTCGTGCCTAATAAACGTGGTGGCGGAGTTGTGCTGGGCGGAAAAATTGCACCAATCTTCTTTAACACAATGGAAGATGCGGGAGCACTGCCAATTGAAGTGGATGTCTCTAAGCTGAATATGGGCGATGTGATTGATATCTATCCATATAAAGGTGAAGTTCGTAATCACGAAACTAACGAATTGTTAGAAACATTCGAATTAAAAACGGATGTGTTAATCGATGAAGTTCGTGCTGGTGGTCGTATTCCTCTAATCATCGGTCGTGGCTTAACCACAAAAGCACGCGAGGCATTAGGTTTAGGTGCAACGGATATGTTCCGTCTTGCAAAACCTGTTGCACAAAGTAATCGTGGTTACTCATTAGCACAAAAAATGGTCGGTCGCGCATGCGGTCGTCAAGGTATTCGCCCTGGTGAATACTGTGAACCTAAAATGACGTCTGTCGGTTCACAAGATACAACGGGTCCAATGACTCGTGATGAGCTGAAAGACTTAGCGTGTTTAGGATTCTCTGCGGATTTAGTGATGCAGTCATTCTGTCACACGGCGGCGTATCCAAAACCAGTAGACGTGACAACACACCATACACTACCTGATTTTATTATGAACCGTGGTGGGGTTTCTCTGCGTCCGGGCGACGGTATTATTCACTCTTGGTTAAACCGTATGCTATTGCCAGATACTGTTGGTACTGGTGGTGACTCGCATACCCGTTTCCCAATTGGTATCTCATTCCCAGCAGGTTCTGGTTTAGTGGCTTTTGCTGCTGCAACCGGTGTTATGCCTCTGGATATGCCAGAGTCCGTATTAGTTCGCTTCAAAGGACAAATGCAACCGGGTATTACATTACGTGACCTTGTTCATGCTATTCCTCTGTATGCGATTAAAGATGGATTACTGACTGTTGAGAAAAAAGGTAAGAAAAACATTTTCTCTGGCCGTATTCTGGAAATTGAAGGTCTTCCTGAGCTGAAAGTTGAGCAAGCATTTGAATTAGCGGATGCGTCAGCAGAACGTTCAGCTGCGGGTTGTACTATCAAGTTGGATAAAGCGCCAATCATTGAATACCTGCAATCCAACATCGTTCTGTTGAAATGGATGATCGCGGAAGGTTACGGCGACCGCCGTACCATCGAACGTCGTATCAAAGGGATGGAAAACTGGCTTGCTAACCCTGAGTTACTGGAAGGTGACGCGGATGCAGAATACGCGGCAGTGATTGAAATCGATCTTAATGAGATCAAAGAGCCAATTCTGTGTGCGCCAAATGACCCAGATGATGCACGTTTACTGTCTGATGTTCAGAATGAAAAAATCGATGAAGTATTTATCGGTTCTTGTATGACTAACATCGGTCACTTCCGTGCGGCAGGTAAACTGCTGGATTCCCATAAAGGTCAATTACCAACTCGCCTGTGGGTTGCGCCACCAACGAAGATGGATGCTGCGCAGCTAACGGAAGAAGGTTACTACAGCGTATTTGGTAAGAGTGGGGCTCGTATTGAAGTCCCGGGCTGTTCACTGTGTATGGGGAACCAAGCTCGAGTGGCAGATGGCGCAACCGTTGTTTCCACGTCTACGCGTAACTTCCCGAACCGTTTAGGTACAGGTGCCAATGTTTATTTGGCATCAGCGGAGTTAGCCGCAGTGGCTTCCCTATTAGGTCGCTTGCCAACACCTGCTGAGTATCAACAGTTTATGAATAAAGTCGATGAGACTGCGGAAGACACATACCGTTATCTGAACTTTGATCGACTGGATCAGTACACTGAGAAAGCGGATGGAGTGATCTTCCAAACTGCTGTTTAATGATTGATTAATCGCGGTTATATTAATTAAACCCCAATAGTTGTTAATTCAATTATTGGGGTTTTCTATTTCTACGTGAAAAATACAGAGGGATAAATAGGTTGATGCTAAATATATTGAGAAATTTCGATTAAATTTAAATCGGGATCTCGGAGATATAACGACAAAATTTTGCCTGTAGCGCCAGTGCGTTGTACAGGTCCTTCAATAATTTTTACATCCTGTTGTTCAAGATGTTTTTGCACATCGAGAAGCGGTATATCACTAATAAAACAGAGATCCAGTGACCCTGGCACGGGTAAGTGAGCCTTAGGTTCAAACTCTTTTCCATATTGGTGAATGTTTATTTTTTGCTGACCAAACTGTAATGCGTAACGTTGTTCACCAAACGTGATCACAGATATTTTTAAGATACGCTGGTAAAAATCAAGACAGGTATCAAGATTAGTGGTGGTTAAAACAAGGTGGTCTACGCGATTAATCATTGAAGTCCTTATTACCGAGTCGAAGAGGTATAGTTAATTTTAATTGAATAAGCATATTTGTGTAGTGCAATAATTCCATACTGAAATATTCTTCTGACAGCTCGTAATAGCGCTAAGCAAACCCGCTTGACTCGCGTTATACTTAATTCAAAGACGCAAAGTGTGAGGTATTGCATATGGACTACCAATTTTTAAAGGATATTACAGGAAGTATTACCGCAAAATTTTCAATGGATCATGAAGCTATTGGTTATTGGCTAAACGAGGAAATTAAAAACGACCTCAGTTTACTGGATACTATCGCAGATAATTATGAACTGATTAAAGGCAGTGAAAAGCAGTGGGAGTTTATTGGTCACGAATACACACTGATTCTCGATGATGAGGAAGTCATGATCCGTGCGAATCAGTTAGCGTTTGAGACCGATGGGTTAGAAGAAGGAATGAGTTACTATGATAATGAAAGCATTGCCTTTTGCGGTATCAATGACTTCTTCGATATGCTAGATGACTATCGTGAATTTGTTATCGAAAATCGATAAAAAGTATTTTATTTATCGATTAATTTTATATTTTGATGATTTATAGCTATTATTTTAAGCGTGTTATTCAATTATTTACTCATGATTTTTGAGATTGTTAATTGAATTGAGCGAGTTTTCCTAGTCTAAATTTGATCGAAAAGGATATACATATGAATACTGATGATGTTACAGGCGCATTGAATGATGCAACGAATTGGTTTGTGGCAAATCAGGATCTGCTAGTCCAGTATGTCGTCAATATCGTTTCCGCACTTGTTATTTTAATTGTGGGGTTGATGATTGCTAAATGGGTTAGCCGTGGTTTGAATCGCGTGATGACAATGAGAGGAATTGACTCCACTGTTAGCGAATTTTTATCTGCTATTGCTCGCTATACCATTGTGGCATTTACCTTAATTGCTGTGCTGGGCAAAATTGGCGTACAAACTGCCTCTGTCATCGCGGTAATGGGTGCCGCCGGTTTAGCGGTTGGTTTAGCATTACAAAACTCATTAGGTAACTTTGCTGCAGGCGTTTTGCTGGTGGTATTTAGACCATTAAAAGCGGGTGAATTTGTGAAGATTGGTGCGATTGACGGTACTGTCCAAAGCGTACAAATTTTCTCAACCACATTAAAAACGGCGGATGACCGTATCGTTGTTATCCCAAATGGTAAAATCATTGGGGACAGCATCATTAACGTGACCCGTGAGCCACTTCGCCGTCAAGATATCATGGTGGGCGTTGCTTATAACTCAGATATTGATATGGTTAAAAAAGTCTTAGGTGATATTGTTGCGGCTGACAAACGTATTCTGCACGATAAAGGTGTCACTATCCGTTTAAATGAAATGGCGCCTTCTTCATTGAATTATTTAGTGCGTTTTTGGACCACGAATGGTGATACGTGGCCTGTTTACTGGGATTTAATGGAAAACTTTAAACGTGCATTAGATCAGCACAATATTGGAATTCCATTCCCACAAATGGATGTTCACCTTCATCAAGTTAATCCTAGTGTGAAAAATATTTCTGCTGAATAACTCATCATGTGTACCATGAAAAATGGCGTAGACTAAAAAACTACGCCATTTTTATTCCCAGAATATAGGTAATCTTATTTCAAATTTCTCTCTATGAATTTGTATTAGCCTTTCTTATGCCCTATTAGAGTTAATCGTTTTCACTAATGATTTTTCGTGGATATTATTCTGTGCAGATAATCTGAATAATTATTAGGAAAATTTGCATGTTTACGATTTATTTTCAGGGGGCTCTTTTAGGGGCTGCAATGATATTGCCATTAGGTCCACAAAATGCATTTGTTTTACAACAAGGTAGCCGAAAGCAGTTTCATTTGATGAGTGCATTATTATGCGCATTAAGTGATACGATTTTAATTATTGCGGGGGTTTTTGGTGGCAGCGCGTTATTAAGTCAATCTGAGCTATTAATGGCACTGATTACTTGGGCGGGAGTCGCATTTTTAGTGTGGTATGGCTATAAGGCATTTCGCACAGCAATGACGCCAGATGACGCAGTATTGCAATTAGAACGTAAGATGATGACACGATGGAAAGTGGTCGTGACGTTGTTTGCCGTGACTTGGCTTAACCCTCATGTGTATTTAGATACTTTTGTGGTATTAGGTAGTGTTGGTGGTCAATTAGAAAGTCAGTTGCGCCCATGGTTCACGGCTGGGGCATTAACGGCTTCATTCGTTTGGTTTTTTTT
>NZ_JAMPSW010000145.1:0-5561 GCF_028484855.1 Providencia sp. PROV033
TAATTATGAGTAAAGCTAAAGAACTACAAATTCGCCCACTTAAAACGCCAACAGATTTATCTCCAAAAGCAACAAAAGATATCAGTGGAGCAATGAATGCAATTTTGGCTGATATTTTTGCTATTTATTTAAAAACTAAAAACTTTCATTGGCACATGAGTGGTCCACATTTCCGCGATTATCATTTATTACTTGATGAACAAAGTGAACAACTATACTCCATGACAGACCCTATAGCTGAAAGAGTTCGTAAAATAGGTGGTGTGACTATACGTTCTATAGGGCAAATATCAAAAATGCAAAGGATTAGCGATAACAATGCGGAATACGTAGAACCTTTAGATATGCTTGCTGAGCTTTGTGAAGATAATAAAATGTTGGCTTCAGAATTTCGAAAAGCACATGAAGTATGCGCAGAACATGGCGATTATTCCACTACAAGCCTAATAGAAAACTGGATTGATGAAACAGAACGCCGTGTCTGGTTTTTATTCGAGGCTTGTCGAGAAGCTAAAACGTCCGGTCATTAATGTAAAATTTATGTAGTTAAGCGAGTTTAATACTAGAGGGCTTCTAAATCAGAAGCCCTCTTTGTGATTAAGAATATGGTTAGAAGTGTCAGCAAATAAAATTGGTCGTATTGCAAACAAGAACGGATTGAAAACTGACGAATTCGGTAAGTTCTTTTTGGACAAGTCAGCTTACTCATCAAAGCAGGTTGAAGCGTTTCGTTATAATGAGAACGGTATTAGCGCGTTACGCCATATTATTCACGGGAAGGAAGTTGCCTAACCTACACATAGCCCAAGGATGAGCTTGCATTCTAGATCACATAATTATTTTTAACTAAAGAGTTCGATTATGTGTAGTAAAGCTATTCAGGTATATTCAGGGGGCTAATTTATTAATGAGGTTAAAGATGATTAAGTATATTTGCGCCCTGTTTATTTTATTTTCTGGATATACCCTGTCTGCTAATAACGAGAATGATATGGGGTTATATCGAGATAATAACTATAATATTTTGGCTTTGGCGGGAAAGTATAACTGTGGAGTTTATTCCATACCTGATGACCTTAGTGATAGCAATAGATATAACGGAGTGCAAATCGGGACTGTTAAGTTGGAAGTAACTCCGCATGCAGATTATAACAATGCAATGATAAATATAATCTTTGATACAGGGGTAGTTATAACATCACCAAAGCTTGAGTTGCTTTCAACTGATGCTAAAGCTACTGTGTATTTTAGTGAAAATTCAGGGGTTACATTTGCTTATATGATATACGACAGAATGGGTATTAAAGTTATTTTGCACAATAGCAACAAAGGTCAAGAAATTAGTGTCGGTTTAGCTGATTGCAAATACGAAAACAGTTGACCCGTCTATAGGTAATAGATTTATTTTAAAAAAACATGAATAGATGAGAGTGACATCAAAAATTTGAAGGAATGGAACCCAATGAATACCAGAGATTTCTAGAGTCTCTAGAAGTCACACAAGAAGAGATTGCTAATATTCGTAACTTGTAATGTACATGTGCTCAACTATAAATAGTGTTAATAATCCACTCCGGTGGGTTTTTTATTGCCTGAAATTTGCATCTATCCTAATATCCATTGGACTTAAATTAAACTTATTAAGGCAATGGAATGAATAAATTACTAGCGTGCTTTTTGAGCGTATCGATTTTAAGTTCTGCTGGGTGCGTAACTGCGGCGGTTTGGGATTCGAACACGGCAAAAGAGACCAATATAAGGGAACGTGTTGATTTAAAAGATAATATTGTATCTGCTTTTGAATATAAAGATATTAGTGTTAAAAATAAACTAACTAATCAAAAATTAAAAGAGATTGAGCTTCCTACTTCAGGTTATGGTTTTTTAGGTGATAAATATATTTATATACTGACGAATGGTTCTGCTGAATTAATGAAATTAAATGAGTTGGTTAAAGTAATTCCATTGTCAGCATTTAATAACCCGGAGGGAGTTATTAGAATCGAGATAAAGCCAGATGAGCGCAGAGAAGGACTAGTAAAATTTAATGACAGTTACTTTGTTTATATAGATAAAAAGTACAGGTTAAGTCCAGAACAAGAGAAAAGCCTTAAGGATTTTGGTTTTAGTGAGAGGCGATTTGATAATGATAAGTCATGGGTTAAAACAATCCCGCTAAGTGGATATTTATTTGATAGGAATGGAATAACTCTTCCATTAGTACCCAATGCTAAGCTAAATCAATCATATAAGGTTGAGTTTTATACTACAGAGGAATACACATCACTTAGTGCTGGTAAATTGGCTGGTAATGTCATGATTACACCATTTACTATTGCTGCTGATATTATTGCAACGCCAATATTACTTATACTGTATGCAAATTACGTCAATAAGTAATAAAAAGTAGCAAAAGTATTGATTGGGTCGCTTATGCGACCTTTTTGTTTGCTTCAATTTGCACTCCCACTAAGTTAGCATAACTAAAACTTATTCGTGGGATGGTGAGATGAACAAAAATGAACTTATGGAATATATCCAGAGTAATTATGGTGCTGTCGCTGAGTATCCATGGGCTAAGTTTCCTAGTTACATCATTTATAGGCATAAAAATAACTCAAAATGGTTTGCTGCCATTCTGACAATATCATCAAAGAAGTTATATGAAAGCGAGAGTGATGAGATGGTAGATATTATAAACCTTAAATCACCTCCTGAATTAGTTGGTTCGTTGAGGTTAAAGAAAGGGGTATATCCAGCATATCACATGAATAAAGAGCACTGGATTACTATAAAGTTGGGCAGTGGATTTCCTGAAGATGAGCTTAAAGTGTTGATTGATGAGAGTTACAAATTGACTGCAAAGTAATTAATCTAGCCCGTCCTTGGGCTTCTATTTTAACGCCATTCTATTGGCATTGGTGGGCTAATTCTGAAAATAACTACTTTAAGTTTAATTACTTATAGTTAAAATCATTAGGGTGATTATCTAGGCTGCCCGTAAGTGCTGCAAATAAAACCGTTTTCCCATCGATTGATAAATCATCGGTGATATTAAACCAGAGTAAATCCTCAGTATTGTTCTTTTCATCATTTGAAGAGAATACACCTGCCATAACATTCTTTTCTTTAGAGTACATAATCGCAATTCGCTCTGCTGGGCAATTGTGAGGTTTGCACGCTGTTGCTACTTGGTATTCATTACCGTTTAAAGTCACAGTATTTGATGGGGATTCAGTACCACCAGTTAAGACCCATGATGGGAGGTCGTTATTTTTTACAACTTGAAGGAATGCTGTTTTAGTCTTTGCATCACTAGCTAACTTACTGATAGTTAACTCGTTTCCAGCATGAGCATTGGCTGCGATGAAAAGGGCTGCGATGAGTGTCAATTTTCTAAGCATGTTAATAATCCTTTGTGTGTTTAAAGGTTATCTGGTTAGTGATGAATGTTGGAAAATGAAATTCTAGAATAATATGGCGTTAATTTAAATAAAAGTTACATACAAGCTAATTTAACCACCTATGAGTGTTTTTTTTATATCTGGAGAAAGGTAAATGGCAGATATAGCAACCATCTCGCTTAAAGCTGATACGTCTGATTTAGAGCGTGGGACTCAAAAATTAAAGGAGTTTGGCAGCACAGCAGAAAAGGTAAATGGCTCAGCTCAAGACCTGAACGAACAATTTAAACGCGGCGTTGATAACCAGAAAAAAGCAGCTCAAGCTGCGGAGAAACAGCGTAAAGAGCTTCATGAGTTACTTAATCAGCTGAACCCTACAAATAAAGCTTTTGAACGATTAGATGACTGGCAGACAAAGCTTGTAGCAGCAAGTAAAAAAGGGTTACTTCCCAAAGATCAATTCAAAGATTATAGCAGCATATTAGACCAAACTAGAGATAAGCTGCAAAGAATGCACATGTCTCTGACTGCAGAAGGGCAAGCATTATTAGCTCAGGAGGCTGCAACGAATAAAGCAAAGCAAGCCGCAGATGAATTCTTACAATCTCTTAAAAATCAGACGGATTTTATAGGAAAAACCAAAACTGAAATTTTAGAGTTGAAAGCAGCGCAAATGGGAGTTTCGCAACAAGCTGCGCCAATGATTGCCAAGCTGAAAGAACAAGAAAAAGCATTCTTAAATGGTTCAATCACGATTGGTCAATATCGAAACGCTATGCGTCAGTTACCCGCTCAAATGACGGATATTGTCACATCGTTGGCATCTGGGATGCCTGTATGGATGGTGATGATACAGCAAGGTGGTCAGATAAAAGATTCCTTCGGTGGTATAGGAAACTCATTGAAGGCGTTAGCATCGCTAATTACCCCAGCAAGAGTTGCAATGTTTGGATTTGTTGGTGCCGCTTCTGCGGTAGCTCTTGCTGCATATCAAGGCTCTAAGGAATTTAGTGAATATAACAAGCAACTGATTCTTACTGGTAGGTATGCAGGGAAGACTGCGGCACAACTGGATACTCTTGTTAGAAACTTATCAGGAAATGGTATTACCCAGTATGGTATGGCTGATGCTATATCAAAAGTTGTTGGCTCAGGGGGATTCTCCGGCGATACAGTTGAGATGGTTTCTAAAACAGCAGCCGCAATCGAAAAGGCTGTTGGTCAGTCAGTTGATGAAACAATCAAGCAATTTCAGCGTTTAAAAGAGGAGCCAGTTAAAGCTGTTACTGAACTAGATAAATCCCTTCACTTTTTAACGGCTACTCAGTTAGAGCAAATAATGGCACTGCAAGAGCAGGGGAAGGAGCATGAGGTTGCAAAGATAGCAATGGAGTCTTATGCCAATGCAATGCAGGAGCGTAGTCAGCAAATTGAAAACAACTTAGGTTTTTTAGAATCAGCTTGGAAAGGCGTTAAGGAAATGGCGAGCGATGCATGGGATGCAATGCTTAATATAGGACGAGAAAGAACGCTAGACCAAAAGATTAAAGACTATGAAGAGAAACTTCTTGAGTTCCAGTTAGACCCTGCTGCTAAAGGACTGCATCATTATAAAACAGGTCAGACACCTGAAGATTTAAGGCGAGAACTGGATTTACTAAACGAAGAAAAGTTTCAGAGGGATATAGAGAATGCGAGAAAAGAGGCGGCTAGAAAACAGGAAGAGGTTAAAAAGTCACAGATTTTGGCTGATGAAGCATTAAGGCGAGAATATGAGACCGCGGAGGAGAAACACCAACGCAAATTAAGTGAAATAAAAAATAAAGAATACGCTTCTCAGGCTGTAAAGGATAAAGCGATTCGTCGTGAAAAGGAACGGTATGAGAAAGAAAAACTGAGAGGGAAAAAGAAACCTACAGCATATCGACCTGACTATGGCACTCGTGCGGATGAGTCAGCCAATGAAGCTCTCGTTTCTCTACAGGCTCAACTTAAAGTATTAAAAGAGCATAAAACTGTTGCTGATGTGATTAGCTCAGAGCGTAAAAAGCTTTGGGATATGGAAGCCAAAATAGCTGTATTAGAAGAAGCAAAAGCGACACGTAAGCTTACCAATGATGAGCAATCGTTATTGGCTAAAAAAGAATATGTATTAGC
>NZ_JAMPSW010000146.1:0-5479 GCF_028484855.1 Providencia sp. PROV033
GGAGAACATCAACAACGCTATCCAAGAGCAGAATCAACGTCAGCGTTGGTTGTTGGTCACGATGATGGGCAAACTCAGTCTGTGGATTGGGCTATCCGGCCTTTGTCTGATTGCGATACTGTCCGGCATTCTGGTGTATCAGGGCAAGATGATAGCCGATCGTTATCAGGAAATTCAGCAGTTAGATCAGAGCGTGCTGGAGATGAACGAATACACAGGGAAAGGGCTTTCGGTACTGACGGACGACAAAATGAAAAACCAGTATTACCTGATCCTGCCGAAATCGGCGTACAACGTGGGCGCACCGTATCAGAGCAAGAACGGCCATACTGTCATCAAATACCAGACCAAATAACCCCTTTAAACGTCCCTGAAAACGATACAGCGGCGTTTTCTCAACGCAGGAATCCTTCTTATGACGGAAATGGAGAAACAGCTCCTGAGCGCACTGGAGAGCTTACAGCACAGTTACGCGCAACAGCAGAGCGAATGGCAGAGCAGTTACGCCAGCTTACAGAGCATGTTCGACACTACCTTGAGTCATTACACGCAAAATCAGCAAGAAAACGCCCAACTGAGCGAGCAAGTGACTCGCTTACAACTACAAGTCGAGGACTTGAACAGGCAAGTCATCAATTTGAGCGAAAAGCTGCCCCTGTTATTGCGGTAGCAGAGTATAAGCGTGCAGAACAACGACGAACCGAATTGGAACAACAGCGACAACGACAGAAATCGCGTAGCCGTGATGATGATTATGGTATGAGCATGTAAAACGTGTTTTTTACATTGCTGTAAGGTTTTTTTTAAATTACTCTAAGGATGTTTTTAATTTTAATTGGAGCGGTTATGGCTAAGAGTGCTCAATCTATAGCTAGTGATATCAATGAGTTAATGAGGTTGAATAAAAATGAGTGCATTACACTAAAATGGCCTCAATTTTACGAGTTATGTGAGCGTGAGCGTATTGCTGATGTGGTTATGGATAACATAGCAAAGCAGCTTAAAAAAAATGATCTTCATATTATCTATGGTAACAATGTCATAATTGTAAGAGATTTTTGTTGGAATCCAGTATCTCTCTAGATATAAAAAACAAAGCCCTGACATTCATTTGTTATCTTGGCGGATCTAAATGAACGGTCAGGGCTAGGCATAGAAACCTAAACAGGATATTAGCACATGAAGGGTGTGATACAACAGCCCCGCCATAAGGCTGGGAGTTTTGATTAACCACGCATTAGCGTTATTTAATGAGCGTCTCCCTCATAAACCGTATTATTCGGATGATTTACAGTTTGGCGTGCGTATAGCTGCCAAAGACCGTGCTATTCTTGCTAGATATATCCAATTTAACCAACCTCACGCCCAATTCTGGCTTGGTTTTGACGTAGATCGCCAAGGTTCAGCCTTAGACTGGAGTGACCGTAATGCTCCTGCTCCGACTTTTACCATTATGAATCCGAAAAATGGGCATACACATTTGCTTTATGGGCTGGAAACCGCTATTCGTACTGCGCCAGATGGTCGTATAAAGCCACTTAAATATGCAGCTGCTGTTGAAAATGCGCTGCGCAAAAAACTGGATGCAGATATCGGTTATTCAGGATTAATTTGTCAAAATCCTAATCATAAACACTGGCGGGTGAATGCTTGGCAAACTGAGCTTTACACGCTGGATTGGTTAGCGGATTCACTCGATTTAGCCTCCGCCAATGACAAAGAAATCATTACTGATTATGGTTTAGGTCGTAATTGTCAGCTGTTTGAACAAACCCGTAAATGGGCATATCGAGCTATACGTCAGGGATGGCCGTCTTATGAACCGTGGTTAAATGCCTGCTTTGAGAGGGCTAATGGCTATAACATTCAATTTTTAGTGCCTTTAGATGAAAAAGAGGTTTTTGGTATAGCGAAAAGCATAGCTAAATGGACTCATGTAAAGTTTACACAAGATACATTTGATGACTATGTGGCTAAAACTCATGCTCCTGAAATTCAGTCAAAAAGAGGAATGAAAAGTAAAGGAGGGGGGCGGCGTATAGATATAAATTCTATTGAAACTAAAAAACCATGGGAAAGCTTAGGTATTAGTCGTGCAACCTATTATAGGAAAAAATCGGTAATAAAATGAATAAAGTTAATGCTCATAAAAATATACCTATTAGTACAGTAGGTCGAGGGAAGAAATTTGAGATCTTAAATAACGATATAACAAAAGAGTTCTCAAAAAATGGGGTTAATTTATTTCACGGAAATAGCCTGAAATTTTATGATAGATGGGAGTCACCAACTGTAATTATATCAGATGGGGCATATGGGTTATTGGGATTTGATGGTGATACAAGTGATCACTTATCTATAGCTGATTGGTACGAGCCTCATATAGCCGCTTGGAGTAAGTTAGCATCACCTAGAACTACATTATGGTTTTGGAATAGTGAGATAGGCTGGGCTTCAACACATTCAATGTTAGAAAAATACGGATGGAAATATATAAATACAAATATTTGGAATAAGGGGAAAGGACACATAGCTGGTAATGTTAATACAGCTAAAATTAAGCGTTTTCCCGTTGTTACTGAAGTTTGTGTTCAGTATGTTTTCGACCCTAAGATAAATGGTTACACATTACAAGATTGGTTATTTCATGAGTGGAAACGCTCTGGACTTAAAATGAAAGAAGCTAATAAAGCTTGCGGTGTAGCTAATGTTGCAACAAGAAAATACTTAGATAGAGGGCATTTGTGGTATATGCCGCCTGATGACATGTTTGAGAAATTAGCAATATATGCCAATGAGCATGGAAATGAATCAGGAAAGCCGTATTTTTCTATTGATGGAAAAAGATCGCTAACAAAAGATGAATGGGCGTTAATGAAACCAGTATTTAACTGCCCAATGGGTGTAACAAATGTCTGGGAAAGAAATACATTAAAAGGCAAAGAAAGGATAAAAGTTCCTGATTCTAATACGAGTTTTGCTCATTTAAATCAAAAGCCTTTAGATCTGATGGACTTAATAATAAAGTCGTCCAGTTATGAAAATGATGTCATCTGGGAGCCTTTTGGTGGACTTTTTTCAGGTTCATTGTCTGCAATGAACCTGAATAGGAAAGCATTTTCAGCGGAAATAGATCTAGACTATTTCACTCTAGGAGTCAGTAGATTCCAAGATCAATAATTGATACTAAATGTTGATGAAATAGCTTGTTTTATTTCATCAACGCTTCCTCTAGATAATAATCTAGACCATGAATATATGCTTCTACCATGGAAAGTAGAATTTAAAACTCTAGTTTTGAACTCTTCAATTTGAGGGTGATCAATTCGGTCCATTTTTGCAAAATTAGTATCGAGTCGATATTTGAATTTAGACATCAACTCTTGAACCATTAACTGATATGCCATATCGGTTGAGTAAGTATTCATGTCATTTTTCCTACACCAATGTCTATATATATTTTGTGCTTCAATGAACTCAAGTGGATTTCCTTGAAATTTATATCCATTAGTATTTGTTTGCTGAAGATTAAGCGTTCTATCTGATGTATCACCAGGTTCAACTATTAGATAGTCAGGAGGGTTGCTGTAGTGAGCATCTCTTGCGGCAGCTACTGATTTGGCTGACATGACTGAAACATCTATAATTTGCGGTTTGCCAAAGATAAGAAACTGAGGCAGCCAAGCAACTAATGCGACATTTGTTTGGTCTTCTTGAAAATGGTCTTGGCTATCTTTGAATCGTGCTGTTATTTCCGTTGACAATGGAAACCATGCTTTTATTTCAATTCCTGGCGTTGGTGATACTAAGCTGCTTTCAAAAATAGTATCAGGAAACCCAGGATCTTGTCTTTTCCAATGACCGAAAGATTCGAATTCTGGTATTGTATTTAGATATTCACATATATTAAATTCTATTAAGTTTCCCATCATAGGGGATAGTTTTGATACTACTTTTGTCAGATTTATTGCAGCATCAGCAGACGTAGGTTTTGCTAAATCAACAGTATCAAAAATATTTCCTTTTAACCTATCAAGTTTTTGTGTCGCTAAATTTAATACACTATATGTTGTAATCATCAGTGATCTCTTTAATTACTTCTGAGGGAGAAATATTCAAAGCCTCACAAATTTCAATAAACTCAATAAGTTTCAATGAGCGTTCATTATTCTCATATTTGGCAACATAGGACTGGCTTCTGTTTATTCTTTCAGATAGCTGTGTCTGAGTTAGGCCGAGAGACTCCCTCGCCGAACGCAAGGTCGCGATAAGAGCAATATTTTTTTGTGAATATAACGGCTTTGTCATACCAGCATAATAAAGTCCAAAATGGGATATCCCATTTTGGACTTGAGACTGAAACAACCTATATCAGATAACAGCCCTCTTTTAGGAGGGCTTTATTTTGTCTAAAAGGCAAAGACCAGCTACAATCTAAATGTATTTAAGCCAGTACACACAAAGTCCCCTCTAACGAGTGGTCTTGTGACTGGTTCAGGGGAATTACATTCCCCCGAAACCCCCATGTATCCACTGCGAATATTCGCACTGTGGTGCAAACATTCTCAGTGGACGCTATGGAAAAACGAACGAAAGAAATCAAGATCAGACTGACTGAACGTGAGCATGAATTATTGCTTGAACGGTGTGAACAATCTCAGTTGGCATCATGGTTACGGGCTTTGGGGCTGGGTGAACGCCGTCCCCGTCAGCGTAAATTACCGACGGTTGAACCTGCACTACTTCGTCAAATCTCAGGTATGGGGAATAATCTCAACCAGATTGCGCGTCTTTTGCATCAGTCCCCGTCATTTTCACCCTCTGAACGGGTTCAGTTACTGGCGGTTCTCACCAGCATGGATAATCAACTAAGTGCCTTATTAGCGGAGCACCGATGCGATGATTGTTAAAATTCATTCCCGCGGGGCGGGTTCGGGAAGTGGACCCGTTGATTATCTTTTAGGTAAAGAGCGAAACCGTGAACAGGCGGACGTTTTACGGGGTGATCCTGAGCGGGTTAAAGAGCTGATTGATACCAGTGAATACACCCGAACGTATACCTCCGGCGTACTTTCCTTTCAGGAGCGGGATTTACCCGCTGATGAGAAAACCCGACTGATGGATGAATGGGAAAATACATTGATGACCGGTCTTGATAAAGATCAGTACACCTGTCTTTGGGTTCAGCATCAGGATAAAGGGCGTTTAGAGCTGAATTTTGTGATCCCGAATGTGGAATTACAGAGCGGAAAACGGCTTCAACCCTATTTTGACCGCGCTGATCGCCCGAGAGTAAATGCGTGGCAAACGTTAACCAATGAACGTCTTGGGCTGCGCGACCCGAATGACCCGATTTATCGCCGTCCGTTAACGCCATCCAGTGATTTGCCCCGCGACAAACAGTTGGCTGCTGAAAGTATCACTAAGGGGCTGATGGAGCTGATGCGGGTTGGTCAAATCAGGGAGCGAAAAGATGTGA
>NZ_JAMPSW010000147.1:0-5295 GCF_028484855.1 Providencia sp. PROV033
ATTTTGGGGGCGCTCTTACTATCCCGCGGCGGCGGTATTTTTTATTAATGAACATGACTATATCAGTATTAGTGTCCCATCCGTAGGCACGCTAATGGGGAATACAGCCATATCACCTGAATTGTTTCGTGCAGTAACCGATAGTATTAGAGATAATTTACCAGTAATAAACAAACAGTTTGCTGACATACAATACGACGAACAAGAAATGCCCGTTATTTGGTTAAAAGCAGATAAATTTAAAAATAACTTGCTGGGTATCGTTCCCGCAGGTTTTGATGCCAATTTATGGCAAAATGCCCATCTCTCCCCTAAAAATATTTATGCAGTCTCTCTAGTCAGTAAAGACCATCTCAGCGTGCTAGAGAATATATTGAACCCAACTTTGAGGCATGAATTCTGGCTATTACATGATGACTTTGGTTTATTACTGGGTGATTCTCCAGTGCCTACTGAGCCATCGGAAGGTATTTTCTATACTCAAAATGGTTTAGTCATGAAGTTAAGCTTTAAAGATACAGATTGGATAGGTTATTACAGAATTAGTTACGCTGCATTTTTCGAAGATAATATGTGGTTACCGATTAGTCTTGTTATATCTCTACTTTTTAGTTTGTTATGTGGCTGGGGATATAAGAAGTGGTACCATAGAAAAATTCTACAGCCAGCAATACTTTCTCAGCAAGTTATCGTCGAAAGCGAAGCGTTTAATCAAACATTGATTGCAACAACGCCGATAGGGCTCTGTGTTATTGATACAGAAACTCAAGATCTTCGTTTTGCGAATGAGCTCGCTCAGTATTGGTTAAATATACCCAATACTGATTCTCCTCACGATTCAATGGAATATAATGAACTACTGAGCCGTGTTATTTCTGAACAGGAAAAAGTGACAACTGTTTTAAAATCAGGGGAACACGTATTATATATTGTTAGCACTGCAACTCATTATCAGCAACGTCCTGTTATTTTATGCGCATTTACTGATATCACAATACAAGCTGAAACTGAAAAACAGCTTAATCATGCTAAACGCCTTGCGGAAGAAGCGAATCAAGCAAAGTCTAATTTCTTAGCCACGATGAGCCATGAGATACGCACGCCACTTTATGGCATTATCGGGACATTAGAATTATTAGAAAACACGGCTTTATCACCAAAACAAAAACACTTTATTGATAGGATGTCGACAACCTCTCAGTTATTAATGCATCTTATTGGGGATATTCTTGATATCAGTAAAATTGAAGCGAACCAAATTCATATCCAACATATATCGTTTGATCTACTCGATTTAATACAACACACCGTTCAGTTATATCAAGGGCTAGCTCAGCAGAAAAAGTTGCTGCTATTTGCTATTATTGATCCCAATATTTATGCCGTCAGAATTGGTGATGCGGCAAGGCTACAACAAATATTTGGCAACTTATTAAGTAATGCTATTAAGTTTACTCATAATGGAAAGATCACGGTTGAATTAAGGAACGGCACAAATAACAATATAATATTATTTGTCAATGATACCGGTGTGGGGATCAGCCAAGAACAGCAAGAAAAACTGTTTGAGCCTTTCTATCAAGCCCACTCAGGGCAGCATACCTATGGTGGTACTGGTTTAGGCTTATTTATCTGTGCCGAGTTGGTAAAACTTATGGGGGGAGAAATCAGTGTCACCAGTAATCTTACGGTAGGTAGCTCTTTCCAAATTACCTTACCGTTAGAATTCGATAAAAACAATATTCAGTGGAAGAGTTTAACAGGGGCGAATATCTGGCTACGAACAATCGACCCATTATTAACCAATAATATTTATAATTGGTTAATTCAATGGGGGGCAAACGTTTATTTGACTGAAGCGGAATTACCTGAAGACACATCATCGGTTATTGCTGTCAGTATATTCATTCAGGATTTCTCTTTACCTCAAGATTGGCATGGAAAGATATGGGTCAGCGATGATGCAAGTTTCCGTTTATCGGAATTTAATCAACAGCTCTTCTTATTAAAAGATGAGGATAATTCAGCATTACCCTTAACATGCCCAATCTTACAAACACCTTCATATGCTAATGAATATTCTTTGCGCGTTTTAGTGGCAGAAGATAATCCGATTAACCAAGTTACGCTTCAAGAACAATTAGAATTACTCGGTTGTGAAGTCTTTATGGCAAGTGATGGTGAGGAAGCTTTAGTGGTTTGGGATAATCAAGTTGTCGATATTATCTTAACTGACGTTAATATGCCTTATCGCGATGGATATGAATTAACCAAGCAGTTGCGTAGTGAAGGTGAAACGTGTCCAATTATTGGCGTGACAGCCAATGGCTTAAAGGATGAAGAGGAGCGCTGTTTAGCCGCAGGAATGGATACTTGGCTAGTGAAGCCCATTGAGTTAGAAACGTTAGTCAAATTATTTAATCGTTTTTTCCCTACCTATTCATCAGGTATGACTTCTGATGCCGTCACGATGGCGTTGATTAATCCGCTCGATAGCAGTGATAGAGCGAATATAATTCAACATTTTACGGCTGATATTCATGCCCTTTACCAAGCCGTAAATGATAATAATATCGACGTTGTAAAACAGCTTTCTCATCGTATTCGAGGGGCACTAGTCAGTGTAAAACAACGTGACCTTGCCAGTAAACTTCAAGTACTAGAAGAACAGTTAACAGAATCCAATACAGCGGAGTCCTATACCGCGATTTGTGATGAATTAACCCATTGGCTAAATCAGCTTAATCAAACAAATGGTGCGTAATGCAATAGCTAATCAGTGCTTGGTTATTTTCAACTCTTAATTTACGCATTGCCGCATTTTTTTGTAGGCTAATCGTCTTATCACTTCTGTTGAGCAGTTTCGCGATTTCAACAATCGGCTTACCTTGGACAAATAATCGCAATACCTCTAACTCACGAGGCGAAAGTGTTTTCACTCTTTCATCCAGTGTGGAGGCATTGCGGCTTTTCATTGTTGTCGTTAAATCAACAATAGGTTGGCGATATTGCTTTCCTTGACCGGCTAAAGTGATTGCTTTGATTAATTCTGGTAATGGCGCTTCTTTTGAGACAACAGTATTCACATTGTTATCATATAAAGTCTGAATAATCATTGGGTTAGATATCATTGTTAATACGACTAATGCGATGTTCGGGTACTTCCGACGTAGAAATTGGATATAATTTTGTCCATCACTAGATTGTGTGTTATTGGGCATCATGTAATCAGTCACAATCACATCAACAGTGTGGCTATTTAAAAAAGCAAACAGATCGGAATCATTCGTAAATTCCCCTTCAATAGAAAAATGGAGTGATTGGGATAATGTTTTTTTTAATCCCGATAGGACAATTGGATGGTCATCGACGAGGACTAAGGTTAACTTTTTCATCTAAGTTACTCCTTATGAGGGGGCTTGATATTTAGTATAACAACGCCGAAAAAATGTCAAATAGTGACTGTCTATTTAAGGTTATATTTTTGAATGCAGACCACCTGTGATAGACATTTTTATCATAACAGGTGGTCAAGGTGACTAATAAGAAACAACAACGCGTATGGTTTTCGAAAAGGGACCTGAGGTTATTGTTTGTCCACTAATCTGACTTAAGGTGGCAGTGTAAGGTACATTTACAGGAGATTGAGGCTTAATTTCACCAATCGCATAGTTTTGATTAAAATTTAATTCTGTTGCGTTACTTTTGATAACAGTTTGCAATCCGTTCCCCATATCAAGGTATTTGTTCCCCAATACCGTATTATTGTTAGGTTCAAATCGCACTGAAACATTTAACCCAGTTTCACAATTTTGAGGAACCGCCATCCCCAGGTTAAATGTGCGACTCACAACTTCACCTGCGTTCATTTGTTTTGGTGAGATAGTGCCAAAGTTAACACTTCCGCCATTTGATGCGGTTACACTGACTGCCGGCGTAGGGCAAAGCAATGTTAAATTACCTACAATACGTATATAAACAGGAGCACCAAGGTATTTACCTTGATAATCTTCATGATATCCCAATAGAACATTGCCCGTATCAAAGGGTTTCAAGGCATTGGACCCTTTTATGACGACAAAATTATACATGATACCTATATTTACCGTGGTTCCTACCGCCGGTTGACTCCAATGCCCTAAATCTATACTTGGAACATTTGAGTCTGTGAGGGTGGCAGTTATTCCTCCACCAATTGCACTTCGCTGAGTCACCGTAACTCCACTGTTAATTAAAAGCGTTTTTGTTTGCGCAGAGAGGACATTTTTAAAATAAACATGATTGGGCGCCGCTACGCTACCTGTAAAATTACAGGTGAAAGACATAAATGAAGATGATGCTGATGCTAATGTGGTTCCTGGTGATATAGTGGTACTGCTGCTTTTGATATCAAAGGTAATATTTTCCTGTAAGAATTCTTCACCATTTAAGGCCTGACAATTCGTTACTGCGCCAAAGGCATTAAAACTCAAAAATGAAAAGCAACATAAAATAATGGGTACAACTTTCTTAAAATAGGGGGGCATCATTTCTTCCTATTTATCATTAACCAATGTACAGGTTGTACTTTGGCAGGTGTAATTTAATAGCTTTGGCGTGCCATAATCATCAATGTACGTTATGACCATTTTCGGTGATTTTGTTTTGTTATCGGGTAATGAATACACCGAATTACTATTTGGCTTAATGATAATTTCTTGGAAGTTATCAACTTTGCTTAAATTGTCATTAATATTAATCACAACAACATGATATGGCGTTGGGTTAGTGAGTTTTAATGAATTTCCTGTTTTTTCAACTTTTAACTCTTTTTGCCAGTTATTATCAGGGTATTTTTTTAATCCTGTTGGGCGATAAAAAAGTTTAAATCTTGATTGAATAACAATCTCAACTGCATTTTCAATTTCACTTTTCGGGGGAATTCCCAATATATTAAAATAGAATAAGGTTTCTTTATCTTCCGCGGCGTTGAGATTATTTTTCGATGCACTGATTCTCACTTGTTTCTTTTGCTTAGGATCAATGCGCTGTAATAGTGGTAATGCAATTAATGGTTCATTAATCTTATGACCATTTTCATTTTCAATCCATGATTGCACTAAAAAGGGATCTTTATTATCCGTATTTTCAACCACAATACTCACACCTTTACTGGCTTCATCATAAATAACCCGCGTACGATCGGCTGAGATTGAGGCATGCGCGCATGTGCATGCTAATAATAGACTACTAATAATTAATTTAAATTTTCTCATGGTATTTATTCTTTATTACAAATTACATTATGAATATTTT
>NZ_JAMPSW010000148.1:0-4688 GCF_028484855.1 Providencia sp. PROV033
GGCTATTGATAAATGATAAATAAAAAGACTGAAATGAGGGAATAACAAGCATCGCTATAATAAATATTGCATTAATAAAACCAGCATATCCTATTATTTTTAAAATTAAAAGGTCATTCTGTTTGAACATCAATATATAAATTGCAGGAGTAAATAATATTATTAAAAAATACATTATTGATATTCTAATCATGTATGCATCAGTTTTGCTAAAATTTAGTAAATAGCTTAATATAGATAAAAGTATAAATAAACTGCAAAAAATAAGAGATGAGCGATTTATAATAGTAACTTTTCCAACCGTATATATTTGATATAGAAAAGTAATAAACATCACCACAATTGATAAATAAGTTGTCGGAATAACCACAGGGGTAAAATTATAACTAACACTAAACAATGTAAATAATACAAATATCAGTTGAAATAAATTTTTAATCTTAACGCTAAGATTAAAATCAAGAGGGAGAGTCATTTTATTTTCTTAATTTTTTATTAATATATAAAGGAGATAAAAATCGGAACATCGGTGATATTAGTCGAGAAAACTTATTGTTATTGTTTTTCAATATATATATTTTAAACAGGTCAGTTAATCTATATAATATCAGATCAATCTTCAAAAGTAATCTAGTGCTAAACCTCCCATTAAACTTGCTTAGAAATGTTTTTTTACATAAATAATTATCATTACTGAGTTTTGGATTTATTAATCTGGTATTACTATTTGAAATGCTATCTCCTATTCTATACTCGACTAATATTTTATCCAGCAAAGGTAGTTTTATATTCATATTGGTGATTTTTAACCATAGAGGATAATCTTCCATACTAAGATTAGCATCGGGGTATTCAATATCCTGTAATAATTTCTTACTCAAAAAAGAACCAGGAGCGGGTACGAAATTGTCTATCAACAAATGCTTAAATTGTTCTTTAGCAGTTTGGTTAAAATAATAATTATTTTTAGGTATTACTCCAAATTTTTTACTGCCACAGAATCTTTCTACTTTACAAAAGGCACAGGGTGTTTTTATATCTGTTACAAACAAATATAATTCTGTAATGCAGTTATATTTTAATAAGTCATCTGCAGCGATTGGTTTTATCCAATTACTGGTAGCTAGTTGGCAGGTTGAGTTAAAATTAGCTACTACACCTTTATTAACATTACTAATATTTAATATAACATTATGAAAATTATTTTTATAATTTTTCAGCCAGTTTTTTATTAATTTTTGAGTATCATCTTTAGAACCATCGTCGCCAAATATAAGTTCGATATATTGACAACCATAATTTTGTTCAAGGATACTATTTAATGTTTCTAGAATAGTACTTTCAGAATTGTAACTAAAAATAGCAATACTGATAATTTCTTTATTCATAATTTAAATACTACTATAGGCTAGATAATTTTGAGTTAATGGTGAAAATCATAACTATAAAATATAATAGATAGTTTAAACAATATGCGTATGTTGCACCGATAGTACCGGAATTCATTAATGAGATAAATAAATAAGAAAGCAATATAAAGGAAATAGAGAATATTACTTCACTGATTATGAATGTTTTCGTCATCGCTTTAGCTAGCATTACATATGCTAATAACCATGATGCTATTTTGAATACATCACCAATTATTTGCCATGTAAACAATGGTTTCATTGGTGAGAAGCGATCAGAGAAAAGTAAATAAATAATAAAATCACGTAATAGGTATATTACCAATCCACATGCAATGACTATTGGGAGTAATATTTTATAACCTTGTAGAACTTCTTTTTTTAACTCTTGCTTGCTAGTGATCTCTGAAAGTCTTGGTAGGTAATAGGTGCTTAAAGCAGTAGTGACTATCATTAAATAAGTTGTTGATATATACCATACACCTTGCCAGTAACCTGCTTGGTCTAACCCTTGGGTTGTTCCTATATAATCACGAATTATAAATTGTGAGGTAGGAACCATAATCGCAGAGGTGATAGCCATTGCTGAGTAAGAAAAAAGGTTTTTAGATATTTTTTTATCAAAAGATGAGGTAAACTTTTTCCATGTTATTACTTCATGCTTTCTGAGCATGAATAATGTAATAAAAAATATTATGGATTGGTTTGTTGCTAACGCAATTAAAGCACCTTTTAACCCAAGAAAATAAATCAGTAAGCTGGTAAAGATTAAAGAATATATACTTTGTATTATATTTATTTTGATATAGCTTCTGATTTCTTTAAGGCCATTAATGATAGATAAAAACAAGCCATTTAAAACAAATAAAATAATTGTAAAACCAAATATTATAAAAATAAATTGATACTGGACATCATCTAATATTTTAAGAGAAAAGAAGTTAGAAAATATTGCTAATATACAACCGACAACGATGGATGTAGTAAAACTAATACGAATACTAGTACTAAATAGTGAAGGAAGCTTTTCACTTTCTTTACCATATTCAGCCGTGTATTTTACTACACCATTATTTATAGCTCCTTGCGCAGCAATCAATACAAGTTGGCTAAAGTTTTGAAATTGACCGATGACTGCAAGCCCAACAGGACCGATATAGACAGAGACTGCCTTATTAATCACTAATCCTGATAGCATTTTAAAAAATGTAGCTATCAGGCTTAGTAGTGATGTTTTAACTAATGTCATTATTTTTTCACAAATGAATTACATGCTTCAATGACTTTAGATATTTCTTCATTAGTCATTGTTGGTCCGATTGGTATACTTAGAACTTCACTATGAATTCTTTCAGTAATTGGTAATGAAAGTTCTTTGTATTGGCTATATGCCTGCTGTTTATGCGGAGGAGTAGGATAATGAATTAGTGTTCGAATACCATTTTCAATCAAATGTTTTTGAAGTAATTCTCTATGTTCCGTTGCTATAACAAATAAGTGCCATACGTGCTGTTCAATATTGTCTTTATACGTGCTGACTGATAGGGGAAGCTTGATTAATGGATTATTAATATTTTCTAAGTAAGTTAATCCTATTTTTTGGCGAATAATGGTTTCATTATCAAGATACTTTAGTTTTACACTAAGTAATGCTGCCTGTAATTCATCAAGACGACTATTGACTCCCTGATATAAATTTAAGTACTTCTGATGTGAACCATAGTTTCTTAGGGCAAATAAAATTTCTGCTAGTTGCTCATCATTAGTGGTTATTGCTCCGGCATCGCCTAGTGCTCCAAGGTTTTTTCCTGGATAGAAGCTAAATCCTGCCGCATGACCCCAATTACCTGCCTTTTTACCATCGATGCTAGCGCCATGGGATTGCGCACAGTCCTCTAGAACTAACAAATTATATTCTTGCGCAATAGCCATAATTTCAGGCATTGGTGAGATCTGCCCATAGAGATGAACGGGTAAAATAACTTTTGTTTTGTCTGTAATTGCAGCTTTTATATTCTCAACTGATAAATTATAGGTATTAACATCAGGTTCTACGAGAACGGGTACTAAGCCATTTTCAGTAATAGCTAAGACGGATGCGATATAAGTATTAGCTTGTACGATGACTTCATCACCAGCTTTTATTTTTCCTAGCTCTTTCCATGCACGCAGTGCTAAAGTTAAGGCATCTAAGCCATTTGCTACACCAATAGTATATTTAGTACCGCAGTAAACAGAAAAATTGTGTTCAAATTTTTCTAATTCTTTGCCCATTATATACCATCCTGAGTCAATTACATTGGCACAGGCATCTTTAAGCTCTTGTTGATATTGTTGATTAATTTTTTTTAGGTCAAGAAAACTTATCATTTGTCATCCTATAATTATTTCAGATATCTAACAACTTTTGCTGGATTGCCAACAACAAGTGCATTTTCTGGAACATCTTTGGTTACTACACTTCCTGCACCAATCATGCAATTTTCACCTAATGTTATGCTTGGTAAAATAGTTGCGTTAGCTCCTATTGAAGCACCTTTCTTTATTGTGGTTAATGGAAATTGTTCAGGATATTGTTTGGAGCGTGGATATTTATCATTTGCAAATGTAACGCATGGGCCGATGAATACGTTATCTTCAATCCGAATTCCATCCCATGAATAAACACCTGATTTAATTGTTACACTATTGCCAATGATGACATCATTTTCTATTAGTGTATGTGCACAAATATTGCAATGGCTCCCTATTTGCGCATTCTTTAGGATAACGCTGAATTGCCAAATACGAGTATTTTCACCAATACTTTGGCTCTGGACATCACTTAATGGATGAATAAACATTTTTACATTCTTCTAAAAAATCATCATAGTTACGAATATAATCACTTTCATCATATAATTCGCTTGCTAAAACCATCAAAACGCAGTCTTCAGAAAAATCATACATTTCTCGCCAAATGAAACTGTTTATATGTAATCCCGTATATGGTTTGTCTAAAATAACTTCTTCTTTTGTTTTTCCGTCATCTAATAAAAAACGGCAGCTACCTTTTACACAAATTGCGACTTGTTGCAGGTTTTTATGTGCATGAAACCCACGTGAAACCCCATCTTTAGTGCCAAAGATGTAATAAATACGTTTAATTTCAAATGGAATATTTTTATTTTGCTCTAATGAAACTAACGAACCTCTATCATCACCCAGTTTTTTAAATTCAATTGTATTAACTAGTTTCATTATTATTTCTCTATAAGATTAATCAAATATTCGCCGTAG
>NZ_JAMPSW010000149.1:0-5077 GCF_028484855.1 Providencia sp. PROV033
AGCAGTGCACTGTCATTAATTGGCTCAGATGCTATTGAAAGTGCAATGTCATTGCGAATGATTGGGATAACTGGTTTTTCTGTATATTCCGCCGGATTTATGCAAATACTATGTGCTCTCTTTTTCACTATATATATATATTATAAAAATGGAAATAACTTCAAACCCAGTATATTTGAAATTTTCATATTAGCATTCATATTGTTGTCATCAATTATTTCAGCCAGGTCATCCTTTATTGGAATCACAATTTTAATATTTATTATCTTTAAATTGGCAAATATATTTCAATTTTTGAAAATTATATTATTTAATATAGCCATACTGTTAGGCTCATTAACTGTACTTATTGTTTTTTTGCCGCCTCACTTCCAAGATTTTTTTATTCACTGGCTAACCGAATTTTTTCAATCAGGAACAGAAACAGGTTCTCTACAAGAAAATATAAATATGTTCCGATATAATTGGAATGATTTCTCCTCAATAGGAGACTCTAGATGGTTTGGAGATAACAATGATTATTATATGAATGTAGATGTAGGATGGTATAGGATATTATTTTCAGTTGGCTATCTAGGTTTATTATTTTGGATTTTTACGATTGTATGCACATTAGGATTAAATAATATATTTTCTTTAAAGTTTACAAATGAGCAATGGATTACTATATCTATATTAATATATATATTTATAATGAATTTTAAAGGTCCAATATTGTTTGATAGTTTTCAATCTGTTTTTTTATTGGCTATCCTTAATCTAATATTCAAGTCTAGAAGAAATAAAAAATATAGTTAATTAAATTTAGTATTCGATGAAAGAAATATAAATGGGTGATGTGTTTACCATGTTAAATGTAAAATAAGCCATGTATAATTCTAGTTTTATACTGATATATTTCCGATATTCTAAATAGAAAAATTAAAATGAAAAGTGACATTGTTATTATTTTTTCCGATAATAATGGAGGGGTAAAAAATGCCTCTAAATTGTTATATGGTGCATTTAAAGAAAAAAAAATAAAAACAGACCTATTTAATATGTTATCTAACGGGAACAATTTATTTAGTAAAGTTTTTCATACAATCAGATACCTAAAAAAATATAAATCAGATACTATTATAATATTAATGCACTTTGATGCTATTTTTGCTGGTTTTTTTTTAAGTTTTTTAGGGTATAAAAAAACAATTAATGTTATTCATACTGATTTATATGGCTATTATAAATCCAGTGGACTTTTTAAAAAAATGATAATAAAGCTAATATTTATAAAAATGAGAAGAAAAAAAAATATTTTCGTATCAAAGGAAGCAGAAAATAGAGCTAAAAAGTATTTTAAATTGCAAAATAGTAACTGTATATACAACATTACTCAGATTAAATTAAAAAATAGAAAAAAAATCAATGATAATGAAAAAACAATTAGTTTAGGCATAGTATCTCGGTTACATATACAAAAAAATATAGACTTAGCAATTAGAGTGGTTAAAGAATTAAATCAACTAGGAGGAAGTATTAATTTAAAAGTTTATGGAGATGGTCCTGAGCTAGAAAGATTGAAACAATATGTTTCAATTTTAAACTGTGAAGACCAAATTTTCTTTTTTGGCCATGTAGATGCAAAAGATGAAATATTTAACTCATTTGATGCTTTGATTTCATTTTCCTCTATTGAAGGACTGCCTACCATTATATTAGAAAGCTTTATTTTTAATAAGCCAGTTTATTTTACTGATTGTCATACTGGGCCTAGAGAGTTAATTTCGCCAAACACTTTGCCAGAAATAAAAACTAATAATTTTGAAATAACGCAATGTGGCTTTTTAGTTAAGCCAACAGAAAATGAAAATAAGTATGCATTTAATATTAATGAGGAAGAAATAATTTATGTTAATACACTTAATGAATTCATAAGAAATTTACAGGGTTCCAGATTCAATATAAATTATGATTTTAATTCAATCTCTGATGAAAAAATAATATCACAATGGCAAGTTATATTTTGTGAAATATAGTTTGAAATCATTAAAAATACAGATAATTTATTTTAAGAGCCTACCTCAATAGGACTTTATTCCAAACAATTAGATCACAAGCAAAATGCAACATGGCCTCGTAATTTTCGATCTTCTTTTCCCATCAAGTCAGGATTCGGCTAAAGCGATTCATTCAATTGTGCGTTATTTCGACGACCCAACGATGGGTGATCCGTACCAGTACTTTTGGACACCTCGTTAAGTGAGTAAAATCACTTAACGAGGTGAGTCATGAAAGCAAATAAAACACGCAAAGTCCACACACACAAGAATTTAAAGCAGAAGCCCTGAAATTAGCGTAAGCGGTTAATGAACCACACATACTAAACAAACTCGTCATTTGCCATAGTAGCTTTTTCATTGGAGGGACTATGGAACAACAAAGTAAACGAGAATACTGGGCTGCAATTCTAGAGCAGCAACGACAAAGTAATTTAGGCATTAAGCAGTTTTGCTCGGAGCAAAACATAAGCTATCAGACTTTTCACTATTGGTCGAAAAAGCTCACGCAATCCGAGCCTGAAACCAGGGTTCAACCTATCGTGGTGACAGAGCCTACCGTGAGCACAAGTTGTGTTGTGTTAATTCTCAATAATGGCATTCGAGCAGAACTGCCGGCAACGCTTAGCTCGTAACAAATTAAGACTTGGTTTGAAGCGCTACAATGATACCAACAGGTAAGGTTTTCCTCATCTCTGGAGTCACGGACATGCGTAAGTCCATTGATGGACTATCGTTGATTGTCGCGGAGACTCTTGAGATGGATCCGTTTAGTGAGTCTTGGTTCATTTTCTGCAATCGTACCCGAGATAAATTGAAAATCTTGTTTTGGGATACTAATGGCTTCTGGCTGTACTATCGTCGCTTAGAAAAAGGGACCTTCAAGTGGCCAAGACCCAGTGAGGACGGAGCCATTCATATTACTAAGCAACAACTGGGTTGGCTTCTTTCGGGGTTAACGCTCGAACATGCCAAAGCTCATCGTCCACTTCATAATCTAGAAGTGTGACCGCTGATACTGATCGTCACGTTGGGCTTGAACGATCCTTTTTTGCTGTCATACTTAAGTCATTGAGATGACCAGAGCCCAGACATGACCGACCTCCCTGATGATATCGACCAGCTAAAAGCTATGCTGCTTGAGCTTCACCAACAGAACGAAGCAAAAGATAAACTCCTTGCGGCAAAGCAAGAGGAGGTTGCCGAGCTCAAAACCAAAATTGAGTTGTTGATTGAACAGCTCAATTTAAGTAAGTCAAAGCGCTTCTCATCACAAAGTGAAAAAATACCCAAAGGTACGTTTAACGAAGTGGAGCAACAAAAGAGTACGGCTAAATCCGACGACGACAAGAAAAAAACAGGCCGTAAGCCTTTTCCAAAAGAGCTCGAGCGTGAAGTTCATAAACATGAACTCAATGCCCCTTATTGCGACTGCTGCGACGAGCCTTTACATCAATGTGGTGTTGAAACTTCTGAAGAGCTGAAAATCATCCCACAGAAGGTTAGTGTTATACGTCACGAGCGAACCAAGTACGCTTGCCGGCAGTGTGAAAAAACACAGACTGAAACAAAGATTATCACAGCCCCAAAACCCGCAAGTATGATCCCTAAAAGCCTAGGGAGTGCAGATGCATTCGCCGCTGTAGTCACAGCAAAATACGTTGATGCTCTGCCACTCTATCGGCAAGTGGATATTTTACCAATGACTTTCACTTTACCGATATACGGATAGTAGATAGTGCCGTCTGAGTGTACCCAGTTGCCTGAATCTGCAGCGCTACGGTAAGAGCCTGCAGGAATAGTTAACTCAGGGTGATCCCATACCGTAATGGTTAATACATCACCCACACCAACACGGTACTCATAGGTTGCAAGTTGCTTCTCTAAGGTTGGGTTAGGTTTTGCGATAATCTGTGGGGTATACATCTCATCTAACAGTTTTGGCGAGATCGGGTAGATATCGACAAATTTAGAAATATCACGATCGCCAGTGTCGACGACGTTTTTGCCCGAGGTAGACATAAGACACCAGGGGTAACAGTACAGCCAGTTAATGCTGTAAGCATTAGTGTAACAATAAAAAGGCGTTTCATAAGAGCTAAGAATCCTTTTGCAAAATTATCTTAAATATTTATAAGCTAAGCTCATTATCTTAGGGGGTAACAAATGAAAACAATAGCGACTGTATATTAACAGCATATTTTTTAAGCTAAACTTATTCAGCAAAAACATATAGCCTAATCTTAAGGATACTTCGCTTTTAGCCTTTGAAAGTCCAGCTCGACGAGTCATCGTATTTTCTTCCAGTCTATATCGTAGTAAAACATCAGGTAAATTATGGAATTTATAGTTTTTATAAAGTAGTTCTAACCAAAAAGCCATATCTTCTGTAAAGCAAGTGTGAGTTGGATACCGGTTTCCTTTTTCAAATACACGTCTTCTAAACATGACGGAGGGATGAATAAATGGACATCTAGTTATACTGAAATCTTCTAATTCTGAATGCTGAGAAGGTAATTTTTTTTCAACAAGAGCATAAGATGTTCCAAATTCCTCACAAGCTGTACCTAGAATATCAATTTCAGTATGGATATCCATGAACTGCTTTTGCTTTTCTAGACGTCGTGGTAATGAAATATCATCACTATCCATGCGGGCGATATACTCTATATGAGGATACATAAGAACTTTATCAATTAGTGCATTAAGTGCAAATGATAACCCTCTATTATATTCGGAATGTATTAATTCAATAATATGCTGTTTGTGTAAACATTCTAGGTATTCAAATTCTTGTTTTGGGATGATACCATCAACATATATAAGTATAAGAGGGATGATATTTTCTTGCTGACAAATACTGTTGATGGCATCTTTGATATATTCCAACTTATCATTTTTATAAATACTCATAATGACAGCGATATTATCAGTACGTAAGGTCATCGTGTTACTCATAGATTATAACAATTAAAAATAGATATCTTCCATTATACAACATGGAGTTTTAGGCGTCATTTTAATAAATAAATTCATTT
>NZ_JAMPSW010000150.1:0-5004 GCF_028484855.1 Providencia sp. PROV033
TTCCTTATTTAGCGTGGCATACCAGCGGAATTTAGAGCGTGTAACTTATACTGTATGCGATGAGAGGCTAAGTGGAGATGTTAGTGATGCCGATTTATCCCGGATTCCCTTGATTTATTTGAACGAAATAGTTTTTGAGTGAGTCTGCATCACGATGGAACACAGATAATCAGTGTGTATTTTTTCAGGTATTTCCTATCTCACCCCCTGAAAAGAGGGATTCACCAGCTCTCATCATAACGGTTACTTGCAATTTAGTGCGGTACGCGAGTGGGGGAGACAGTTTGGTTCCTGTCTGCTCTGACCGTTAGAAGATTATCAATGTAAAATAATCACTGTAGTCACTTCCTACCTCGTAAATAACATAAAATTCTCCTTTGAACGTTCTAATGTACTCAAACACTTTCTCTATTTAAGTACAAAAAAATCTAAGCCATTTTAGGTATTACGCTGTAATAAAAAGTCTGGATATCATTAGGTTACCAATTTGTTAGACTGTAGGTATTCCCATGACAACGTCTATCGCTTGAAATTATTTCAACTTGTCCTTAAACGCTCGACAATAAGGTCCACATTGGTTAGATTATTTAGCATTCTAGAAGTCTAAACGTATAAAGTATATTTTTAAGGGGATGAACGATGCCAATTCGCCTGCCTGATGAGCTACCAGCGGTTAATTTCTTGCGTGAAGAAAATGTTTTTGTCATGACCACGACAAGAGCTAGCCTTCAGGAGATACGTCCCTTGAAAGTACTGATATTGAATCTGATGCCGAAGAAAATTGAAACTGAAAACCAGTTTTTACGGCTGCTATCAAATACTCCATTACAGGTTGATATTCAGCTGTTACGCATCGATCAGAGAGAATCTAAAAATACGCCTACGGAGCATTTGAATAATTTTTATTGTGATTTTGAAGATATCCAACATCAAAATTTTGATGGGTTAATTGTCACAGGGGCTCCCCTTGGTTTGGTGGAATTCGCTGATGTTTGCTATTGGGAACAAATAGAGCGTGTTATTGCATGGGCAAAATCGCATGTAACATCGACGCTGTTTGTTTGTTGGGCTGTTCAAGCTGCACTTAACGTACTGTATGGTCTACCTAAATTAACTCGTAAAGAAAAACTTTCAGGTGTCTATTCCCATGAAACATTAGAGCCCTATGCTTTATTGACTCGAGGGTTTGATGCATCTTTTTATGCTCCACATTCTCGCTATGCTGATTTTCCTGAAGAGTATATTCGCCAGCATACAGATCTGGATATTTTGGCCAGTTCCCCTGAAGCGGGAGCTTACTTATTTGCATCAAAAGATAAACGTCTTGCTTTTGTCACTGGGCATCCAGAGTATGATGCAGAAACATTATCTCAAGAGTATTGGCGCGATGTTGATGCGGGGATCACGCCCGATCTACCGTGTAATTATTTTAAAAATGATGATCCGAATAACTCACCAGAAGTTCGTTGGCGTAGTCATGGTCATCTCTTATTCTCTAATTGGCTCAACTATTATGTGTACCAGATCACACCGTTCGATCTTAGTCATATGGAACCAACATTAGATTAAAAAAGCGACTTAATTCCAGTTAACTGGTCATATCTCAGAATATAAGGCTAAATAATCAAAACTATTTAGCCTTTAAATCAAAAATATCCCCTCATTTATAGATGAATCGATAACTAAAATAATTTGGTTAACTCATTTTCTGTTATTAAAAAATAAAATATCCGAATAGATATAACACTATGATTTAACTAAACATTAACAAAATAATTCTATCTATAGAAATTAATAGCAAAACCATTTTTATAAATAAATTGTTTATAATCATGGTGATATATGTACTTTAAAATAAAATGGAAACCGTTTTTGATTTATTTGTTTTTTGAGTTTACTCTTAATTCATAGCCAGCCATGAATGAGGGTAGAACAATGAATCAGCAATTATCTATTTCAGATTTAACATTTACAAAAGCATTGTCACAGCAAGCTAAAAACATATTAGATACTGATTCTATTGGTTTTTTGTCTTTTCTTGTCGATGAGTTTTTACCACGAAGAGAGCAATTGCTCAAAGATCGAGTGCTACGCCAAAAATCAATTGATTCAGGTGGGCTGCCTGATTTTATTATGGAATCTGATTCCATTAAAAACTCGGACTGGAAGATTCAAAATATTCCTGATGATTTACAAGATCGCCGAATTGAAATTACGGGACCTGTTGATCGAAAAATGGTGATCAATGCTCTGAATGCTAACGTAAAAGTGTTCATGGCAGATTTCGAAGACTCTTTATCACCATCGTGGGAAAGACTGATTGATGGGCAAATCAATTTGCGCGATGCGATTACAGGGGAAATCTCTTATACCAATGAAAATGGCAAAGTCTATCAACTGAAATCAAATCCAGCGGTGTTGATTGCTCGTGTACGAGGTCTTCATTTAGATGAAAAGCATGTACTGGTTGGCGGAAAACCAATTCCCGGGGGATTGTTTGATTTCGCACTTTACTTTTTTAATAACTATCAGGCCTTACTAGCGAAGGGAAGTGGGCCTTATTTCTATATTCCAAAACTCGAGTCTTGGCAGGAAGCTCAGTGGTGGAGTGATGTATTTAGTGCGGCAGAGGATTTTGTTGGCCTTTCTCGGGGCACTATCAAAGCAACCGTATTAATTGAAACATTACCTGCTGTTTTCCAAATGGATGAAATTTTATACCACATGCGTCACCACATTGTGGGGCTAAATTGCGGTCGTTGGGATTATATCTTCAGTTATATCAAAACACTAAAAGAGCATGCTGACCGTGTCTTGCCAGATAGACAAGTCGTCACAATGACACAGGAATTTTTAAGTGCCTATTCACGGTTGTTGATCAAAACCTGTCATCGTCGCGGTGCGTTTGCAATGGGGGGAATGTCCGCTTTTATCCCAAGTAAAGATGCACAGGAAAACCAAGCCATTCTTGCCAAAGTGAAAGCAGATAAAGAGTTGGAAGCACGCAATGGTCATGATGGTTCATGGATAGCGCATCCTGGTTTAGCTGATACCGTCATGGAGGTGTTTAACGCAGCTTTAGGCGAACGTAAAAATCAGCTGAATATCCGCCGTGAAAATGATGATGAAATCACTGCAAATCAGCTATTACAGCCTTGTGAAGGTGAAAGAACTGAGGCGGGAATGCGTGCCAATATTCGTGTAGCTGTGCAATACATCGAAGCGTGGATTTCAGGAAATGGTTGCGTACCTATCTATGGATTAATGGAAGATGCCGCTACAGCTGAAATTTCGCGTACTTCAATTTGGCAATGGATTCGTCATGGCAAATCGTTATCAAACGGCATGAAGGTGACGAAAGCTCTGTTCGAAGAGATGCTGGATGAAGAGCTACAAGTGATTCAAAAAGAGCTTGGCGATCATCGCTTTCAAAGCGGGCGTTTCCGTGAAGCAAGTGAGCTGATGCGACGGATCACGACCCAAGATGATCTAATCGAATTTTTAACCATCCCTGGTTACCAACTACTTGATTAATAAGATTTAAAAATAAACACAATATTTCATTACCCTACAAAGACTGACAACAATAAAGGAAGTAAATCATGACAACATCGCGCTTAGAACAGATTGCTCAATTAGAAAATGAATGGAAAAAACCGCGCTGGAAAGGCATCACTCGTCCTTATGCTGCTGAGGAAGTGATTAAGCTACGCGGCTCGGTTAATCCAGAACATACATTGGCTCGTAAAGGTGCAGAGCGCTTTTGGGCGCAACTGAACGGTGGCGCGAAAAAAGGTTATGTGAATGCATTGGGCGCATTAACAGGTGGTCAAGCCTTGCAACAAGCGAAAGCCGGCATTGAAGCAGTTTATTTATCGGGTTGGCAGGTCGCTGCGGATGCAAACTCCGCCTCTAGTATGTATCCAGACCAGTCGTTATACCCTGTGGATTCAGTCCCTAATGTGGTTCAGCGAATCAACAACACATTTCGCCGAGCTGACCAAATTCAATGGGCGAATGGCATCGGTCCTGATAACCAAGAATATATCGATTTCTTTTTACCTATCGTGGCGGATGCGGAAGCGGGGTTCGGTGGAGTCTTGAATGCCTTTGAATTAATGAAGCACATGATTGAAGCGGGCGCAGCGGCGGTACACTTTGAGGATCAATTGGCGGCGGTGAAAAAATGTGGCCATATGGGCGGGAAAGTTTTAGTTCCAACCCAAGAAGCAGTCCAAAAATTAGTTGCAGCACGCTTAGCGGCGGATGTTTCAGGTGTTCCTACTATCTTAATTGCTAGAACGGATGCGGACGCTGCTGATTTATTAACGTCAGATTGCGACCCTTATGATGAGCCATTTATCACGGGTGAGCGTACGGCTGAAGGTTTCTTCCGTACCACTGCAGGGATAGAGCAAGCGATTAGCCGAGGCTTAGCCTATGCCCCTTATGCTGATTTAGTCTGGTGTGAAACCTCCAAACCAGATCTGGAAGCTGCGCGTCAATTTGCTGAGGCAATTCACGCTAAATTCCCAGGTAAATTATTAGCTTATAACTGTTCACCTTCATTTAACTGGAAGAAAAATTTGGATGACAGCACCATTGCTCGTTTCCAACAAGAGTTGTCAGACATGGGCTATCGCTTCCAGTTTATTACCTTGGCGGGAATTCACAGCATGTGGTTCAACATGTTCGACCTTGCTCACGCTTACGCACAAGGCGAAGGAATGAAACACTATGTTGATAAAGTTCAGGAATGTGAATTTGCCGCTATCAATAAAGGCTATACCTTCTCTTCTCATCAGCAAGAAGTGGGAACTGGCTATTTTGATAAGGTGACGACGGTGATTCAAGGGGGGAGTTCTTCAGTTACGGCATTAACGGGTTCGACTGAAGAAGAGCAATTCTAATCGGGGAGAAATTTACGGTTCCTATTGCTCGGTGTATGTGTGTTGACATAAGTGTATCTTTTGACTTTTCAGGCACGCAAGTGCCTGTTTTTTA
>NZ_JAMPSW010000151.1:0-4985 GCF_028484855.1 Providencia sp. PROV033
GAAAGATTAATCAAAATAAGCTAGTTGCTCCTACGCATTTAATGCAGAATTCGCCCATCTTTTTTTATCCCTTTTATCAAAATTAAGTGGCGCTATGAGCACAATAAAAACAGCAGTAAACACAATAGACAAACCTGCCAGTAAATGGACTTACAAAGACTTCACTTGGGTATTATCCCTTTTCGGTACTGCGGTTGGTGCGGGTGTCCTTTTTCTGCCAATTAAAGCGGGAGCGGGGGGGTTTTGGCCTCTAGTTGTTCTTGCATTAATTGCTACGCCAATGATTTGGTTGGCACATAAAGGGTTAGCACGCTTTGTATTATCGGCAAAGAAACCTGACGCGGATATTACGGATACAGTGGAAGAACATTTTGGTAAAACGGGTGCCAACATCATCACGTTTGCTTATTTCTTTGCCATTTATCCTATCGTATTAATTTACGGTGTCGGTATTACAAACACGGTCGACTCATTTTTAATTAACCAAATTGGTATGGACCCATTACCACGTTGGTTGTTGTCAGGTGTGTTAATTGCAGCAATGACCGCCGGTGTTATTTTTGGTCGTGATTTAATGCTGAAATTAACCTCCATGATGGTTTACCCATTAGTCTTCATTTTATTAGCATTATCACTGTACCTGATCCCTGAGTGGAACACATCGATGCTAGAAGTCGCGCCAGACTGGAGCGCAATGCCTATCGTGGTATGGATGGCGATTCCTATCATCGTGTTTTCTTTTAACCACAGCCCAATTATCAGCCAGTTTGCGAAAGATCAGCGCCAACAGTTTGGTGACAAAGCGGTGATTAAAACAGACATGATCACGGGCGGGGCAGCATTTATGCTGACAGGCTTCGTGATGTTTTTCGTATTCTCTGTTGTGCTGTCATTGAGCCCAGCTGAATTAGAAATTGCGAAGAAAGAAAACATCAGCGTGTTATCTCACATTGCCAACATTAACCCATCTCCAATTTTGTCTTACTTAGGTCCTATCGTGGCATTCGCCGCTATCGTTTCTAGCTATTTTGGTCACTTCTTAGGTGCGCATGAAGGTCTGGTTGGGTTAGTCAAATCACGCTCTTCAGTTTCTGTGAAGAAAATTGAATTAATCTCTTTACTGTTCATCGTGATCACCACGTGGATCGTCGCGATTATCAACCCAAGTATCTTAGGTATGATTGAAACCATGGGTGCTCCAATGATTGCGGCAATCCTGTTCATCCTACCAGTTGTGGCGATGCGTATCATTCCTGCAATGAAACCGTTCAGTACCTCTAAGCCAGCGCAAATCTTTACGCTGCTATGCGGTTTAGCATCAATTACCTCTGTGATTTATGGCGCGTTCGCGTAATTAAATTCAGTTGTACCGAGACCCATATTGCTTTGGCAATATGGGTTTTTTTGTTTCTAAAGTGGGCTTATTTATTTTGTGAATAACTATAGATGAAATTATTTCAAGTCTAGATGGTTGTGTGAGGGATCTACTTGGGGGATATTGGAAAGGATTACCGTGAAATAAAAACAAGAACCCATTCAATTGGCAGTGCGGGTATAACAAGGATAAAGAAATGAAATTAGAAACATTATCAATCCACGCAGGCTATTCTCCAGACCCTACAACCAAGTCTGTCGCGGTGCCTATTTATCAAACCACCTCTTATGCATTTGACGATACACAACACGGCGCGGATCTGTTCGACTTAAAAGTTGCAGGTAATATCTATACCCGCATTATGAACCCGACCAACGATGTGCTAGAAAAGCGCGTTGCTGCTCTTGAAGGTGGCATTGCAGGACTGGCAGTTGCCTCGGGAATGGCTGCTATCACTTATGCCATCCAAACTGTCGCCCAAGTTGGCGATAACATTGTTTCTGTCGCAAAATTGTACGGCGGAACGTATAACTTACTCGCACATACTTTACCTCGCCTAGGTATTGAAACTCGTTTTGCAGAGCATGATGATTTAGCGGCGCTGGAAGCTTTAATTGATGATAAAACCAAGGCTGTTTTCTGCGAATCTATCTCAAACCCTGCTGGTTTCATTGTAGATCTCGCCGCACTAGCCGATGTTGCTCATCGCCACGGTGTTCCACTTATTGTTGATAACACGGTTGCAACGCCATATTTATGTCGTCCGTTCGAATATGGTGCTGACATTGTGGTTCACTCGCTGACAAAATATATCGGCGGTCACGGTACTTCAATTGGCGGCATGGTGGTTGATTCTGGAAAATTTCCGTGGGCTGAGCATGCTGAGCGCTTCTCTCTATTAGTTGAGCCGGATATTGCTTATCACGGCGTGAGTTATACCGAACATTTTGGGGCTGCTGCCTTTATTGCCCGTTGCCGTGTAGCTCCGTTGCGTGGAACAGGTGCAGCATTATCACCCTTTAATGCCTTTTTAATTCTTCAAGGTCTGGAAACTTTAGCCTTAAGAATGGAGCGCCACACTGAAAATGCGCTGAAAGTCGCACAATATTTAGAAAATCATCCGCAAGTGGCATGGGTAAAATATGCGGGGTTACCAAGTAATCCGGAACATGCACTTGCGCAAAAATACATGCAAGGTAAGCCTGCCAGTATTATGTCTTTCGGGATCAAGGGGGGACAGGAAGCTGGGGCACGTTTCATTGATGCTCTGAACCTGATTGTTCGCTTAGTCAATATTGGTGATGCTAAATCGTTAGCGTGTCATCCTGCCTCCACAACGCATCGCCAATTAAATGATGCCGAGCTAGCGCGCGCAGGTGTATCACGAGATATGATCCGCTTATCAATAGGAATCGAGCATATTGATGATATCCTTGCTGACTTAACTCAAGCGCTGGATGCGGCTAAGTAAGCAATTAAAACACTCCCCATAAATAAAGGCGGTTATTGTTAAATATATAATGCAATAACTGTCTTTGCTGTTACTGACGTTATTAATTATCACGCTGTTACTGCCTTTGTAGCATAAAAAACTATTTGTAAAAAAAGCCTTTTTTAATTTATTTATCATTCTGTTAAAAATAAATGGTAATTGCTGAACTATTGTTTTTTAATCGAGTCTGAACAAGCAGCTCATTTTTATCTTAACATTTAAATGCACGATTCATTTATTGATTGTTTAGCTAGTATGTTAAATGGAATACGAAAATGTTTATTGGTTTATACTGGGTTTAGTCAATTCGAAGATAATAGTACTCTGTTTTGATTAATAAAAAGCGTTTGATGCAGTAGCACAAATAATAATTATTAAATATTTATGACAAGAATGGTTGAGATTAAATGATGATGGCAAATAATAAAAAAGCCTACTTAAAGTGGTGCCTATTATTCGGTTTTGTACTCATAACCTATTTTCTGCCACTGAATGGGCGCATGTTATGGCAACCTGATGAATTACGCTATGCCGAAATCAGTCGAGAACTGATACTGAGTAGCCATTGGAGCGTACCTGAACTGTTAGGCATCCGTTATTTTGAAAAACCTATTTTCGGCTATTGGGTGGGTTCTTTCTTCCAGATGCTATTTGGCGAAAACAATGTTTCTGTTCGCTTAGGTGTCGTTTTTAGCACCTTAATTAGCGGACTATTTGTTTATTTGAGCGCTAAGATGGCATGGAAGAATAAAGACCTTGCCTTTAATGCGGTACTTATCTACCTCTCGATGTTTATGATTTTAACGATTGGGACTTATAATATTTTGGACCCAATTGTTACCGCTTTTATTACGATGATTATCTTCTTTTTCCAATGGGGGATAACCACGACACAACGCGCCCACAAATTGTATGCATATATTCTGATAGGTGTTGCATGTGGGTTAGGGGTAATGACCAAAGGCTTTTTAGTTTTGGTCTTGCCAATGTTAGTCTGCTCAGTCAGCGCGATTTATTTTAAAAAATTAAAAGAAATCTGTTTGTATGCGCTGGTCTCTATTCTTGTCGCTATTTTAGTTTGTCTGCCGTGGGCATTAACGATTGCTAGCCTTGAACCCGATTTTTGGAGTTATTTTTTCTGGGTTGAGCATATTCAGCGCTTTATGGCAGATAACGCACAAAATAAATCCCCATTTTGGTTCTATGTACCCATTTTAGTGGCGGCGGTTCTTCCGTGGTTAGGCTACTTAGTTTCGTCGATTGCCTATGCTATTCGAGCTAAAGGTATGAACCTTTATTTCTTGTTGTGGGCGGTGCTGCCTTTCCTATTTTTTAGTATCACCAAAGGGAAGTTACTCACGTATATTTTGCCGTGCATCGCACCTATCGCGATTTTGATGGCATCCTATTTGCAGCAGGTTTTAACCCAGAATAAAGTGGCTACCATTCGCCTGAATGCGCTGATAAACATAACACTGGGTGTCGTGGCGGCAGGGGCATTTATTGCATCACCTTACTTCCCTAAAATGAATTTATATCAAGGGGATGAAAGCTATAAAATGTGGATTGCCGCAGGTGCATTCCTTTTCTGGGCAGCAATGGGGATCGTGTCATTCAACCGTAAGTATTGGTCGTGGGCGGCGGCATGTACTTTAGTGTTAAGCCTCAGTATTGGGCATGTGATCCCTAAATACATCGAGAGCAATAATACGCCGCAAGGCGTGTTGGCAAAATACCAAGATCAACTGCAAAATCGTGCGGTGTTATTAACCAATAATGTGGGATTGGGTACCGCATTAGCTTGGGTACTGAAACGCGATGATATTACGATGTTATATCAAACTGGTGAGTTAGGTTATGGGCTGAATTATCCGGATGCTGAAAACCGCTTTTATCGTTTAGAACAGTTGCCAAGCTTACTGGCGAGCCAACATAACCGTAATGTTGCGGTCGTAGTAGATGCCTCTCAAAATGAGGTCATCGATGCGTTACCGGGGACGCCTATCATCATTAAAGAAGGTAAGTTGGTGATGGCTTTCTATGAAGGTCAGTAAATAAAAATCGACTGATAGTCTGTTGAAGAAGAGCCGCAAAGCGAATGCATGCGGCTCTTTTTTA
>NZ_JAMPSW010000152.1:0-2721 GCF_028484855.1 Providencia sp. PROV033
GAGTTAATGTCGTTGAATGGTTTTAAGGAAGTAGTGACAAGCTAGCTTCCCATTGCTAAGATTGGATTGCGAGGTCTCAATCGTAGCAATAAATGCACCGATTCAGATTAGCAGAGCCGAAGTGATGTCACAATCATTTCGGCTCTGTGTCTTCTGGAGTATCACAAAAAAATCCTTCTGAATTTCAATTTGCAACGCTCGCCGCAAGGCGTGAACTTGTTTCACGTCGAGGAAGCGGAATTTAGATGATGGTTTATATATAAGCGTTCACACATTACTTTGATAGTAATGCTATTTTTTGTCTCCTTTTAAAAATTCAAATACCACATCTAAATAATACAGGCACGTTGGCGTTGTATACACTTCGGCATTGCCTTGTATATTCACGCGGTGCTTAAGGATTCTCCTTAATAACCTCAACTCTACGAGTTATAAAAATACTACCGCCCTCGCTTTACTCGGTTGGTCAAATCGCCGAACGCCACAAAACAAGTTTGTGTCTTTCAGCGATTTAACAATGAAAACACCAATTATCATAAGTGGTTGAAAGGGGATATTTGATGAAGTGGATTACACATAAAGAATTACATGATGAATTCCTCAAAGATTCGAAATACAGGGTTGCTTATGAAGCAGAGCTTAAAAATCCAGAACCTGACTATCAGATCATTTTCCATCATGATGACGGTACAGAAGAGGTGGTTTTTGATGCCCAGAATGGTAATCTTCAGGAGGAATGATTAGCTTCAAATGAGAGGATTTATATTAAGTTTTTTCATAAAAACGTTATGCGGAAGATACATTGATTGAGGGATTTCATGAGTAGTGAATATGAGGAATATGCAAAGTGGGAAGAAAGGAAGGCTAATATCGCAGTGGGTCGACATCCTAATGCACCGTCTGGTTCTGTTGCTTTTAGTGAACCATCTAATGGGGAAAAATTAATACGTCAACCTAAGGAAAAACCAATTGTATATAGCGATGAAAATGGCCGAAAGTTTACTGTTTTTTCCGGTCGCAGAGACTATTTCGATGAAGACGATTTATAGGTCATGATTATTATCGAGGTGCTTTCATGGATTATGTCACTGAATTTTTTTTGGATCTTTTGAAAGGTACGCGCAAGACCCATTATGTTAAACGGGCGAGTTTACACCTCAAAACCGCCCGTTAGACGCGCTCAGAACGTCTACAATCGATTTTAAGCACCCAACTCACCCCATAACACCCAAATCCATGCTGAAAGTTTAGAACGGTTTCTGTGCCTTTCTAGTGCATTTTTAACAATGTTTTATTTCAGGTGAAATCATTAACGTAAGGCTTAAAACAATCCATATTTATAATTGTTATTTTTTACTTTTGATAAATTTATAAAACGGGGCTTCACTAACGTAAAAACCAGAGTGGCTGATTTCATCCATGATGCTAGACCAACTTTTACCTTGTTTTTTTAATTCCATAATCTCGTCATAGATGTGATCGAGGAGCTCATTTGTTGTCGCTTTAGGATGCTCGGTCATAAAACTTTTTATTTTTTCAATCATTCTACTGCCTTGATTTTTGGCTGATATTTAATTAACTCTGTCAATTATAGAGCACTAAATTAACGGAATCATGAAAAATTTCTTATTTTTTTAAAGTGATATAGCGTAATGAGATGAAAAAATAGAAAGGGTAGATAATGATGGATGTAAAACGCCACACAAGAGACTTGTAGCGTTTAACATAAAAGGGATTGTATGAATCAATTTTAGCTAGAGTTTAAGGTTGTTCAAATTAATGTACAATGATTGCACTGTATAAATAACCAGGTGTAGCATGTATGGAAAAGCACTTTATCAATGAAAAGTTTTCACGAGATCAATTTACGGGGAATAGAGTTAAAAATATTGCCTTTTCAAATTGTGATTTTTCAGGGGTTGATTTAACTGATACTGAATTTGTTGATTGTAGTTTTTACGACAGGAATAGCTTGGAAGGGTGTGATTTTAATAGAGCCAAACTAAAAAACGCTAGCTTTAAAAGCTGCGATTTATCAATGAGTAATTTTAAAAACATTAGCGCCTTAGGTCTTGAAATTAGTGAGTGTTTAGCTCAAGGAGCTGATTTTCGAGGGGCTAATTTTATGAATATGATAACTACAAGGTCATGGTTTTGTAGTGCTTATATAACCAAGACAAATCTTAGTTACGCTAATTTTTCTAGAGTCATATTAGAAAAGTGCGAACTGTGGGAAAATCGCTGGAATGGCACTGTGATAACTGGCGCCGTGTTTCGTGGCTCCGATCTTTCTTGTGGGGAGTTTTCATCGTTTGATTGGTCTTTGGCTGATTTTACTGGTTGTGATTTAACGGGTGGGGCGCTTGGCGAGCTTGATGCAAGGCGAATTAATTTAGATGGAGTGAAGTTGGATGGAGAGCAGGCGCTTCAGCTTGTTGAGAGTTTAGGTGTTATTGTTCACCGATAAAATCTAGGTAAAAAACGCCTAATGCCCCAATGTGGTACTAATCAAAACGGAGCGAAGCGACATCTTCATCTTGTCTTTGCTTTTCTCCATGATCAGTTATTGGGTCATGGTCTCTTAGCTCGTTAATCTGGCTAAGTTTGGTTAGGTTGGGCTTCTTTCGACACTTCGCAATCCAAGAAATCCCTAGTCCGTTGATTGGTGCTCTTATCAGGTACGCACTGTAATCTTTCGATACCGCAGCGTGATTCGGAGGT
>NZ_JAMPSW010000153.1:0-1029 GCF_028484855.1 Providencia sp. PROV033
ATTGCGACGTCTAATCTGAGCAACGAATGCACAAGATTTAGAGTACCAGAGCCCTGTGATGCTGTCACGGGGCTTTGTTACATCTGGAGCTTGGTAAACCTCATAAATTCAATTCGCAACGCTCGCCGCAAGGCGTGAACTTGTTTCACGTCGAGGAAGCGGAATTTCTCGAAAGCCTTATACTGTCTCCGTTCACACATGATCGGAGGGTGTCTCTATGTCTCAATTATTTCGTTTGGCATCGCCAGAAGATTACGAATACATCGAAGAATTAAATTTATGGGAATTGTCATTTGATAAGCGACCGGTTCAAGGGGTTCGTTGTGAAGATCCGGTGATCGGGGCAGAAAAATATAATCAAGGGCGTGAAAAATTTAAGGCGTTAGCGTCACGGCATAAAAAACACTGGAAACCGAACGGATTGACCTTTTCGGAGTTGATCCGCTGGGCAATAGAATGCGGAACTCCAGAACAATGTCAGCTTGTTTTAGCGTTATACCATTGCACAAACGATGATGATTATCAGGCGATGGGAATTCAGTTAAGCCGAAGTATTGATAATGCAAATGTCAGTCCGATCATCTTTTTCACAGGTAAAAATCAACGGTTATTAGGTGATATTTCGATGCTAAAACAGCTCGAAGAAAAGGTGCGCTGACGTTAGGTTTACCTATTATTTTATGTATTATCCTATCTATTATTCTATCTCTTATTTTATCTATTTCGTCTGTAATAGGTAGAATAATACATAGAATAAGATACAGAATAATAGATAGACACAAGATGACGTTGTGTTATTTCTTACCCATTAATCCACCTGTTATTCTACCTATTACTTTACCCGTTATTGCACCCAATTTAGGTATAACGGGCAGAATAACGGGTGAAATAATGGGTAGAATCATAGTTTTACTAACTTGCACCCCATGATACTTTCAGTATCAATGCCACTCATTTTCTGGACGAAAATGAATGACATAAGGCTCCGCCCTCTGGCTATTTTCTTCGGCTGGACGCCTGCGAAAAAAA